>JAIRTV010000406.1 GCA_031254675.1 Planctomycetaceae bacterium
GAGAAAATGTACAGGCGGTCTTAAAAATGTTTCTGATGGTTTGAGTAACACATTTTTTATGTCCGAAGTTGTTCCTTCCAAATCAGAACAAGTTGCGTTGGGCGATGGTTCCTGTCGTTACATTTCACAAACGATTACACCTTTAATTTGGCATGGTTCTTCAACCGCGTCTGATGGTTATGGCGGAAATTTTTAAGTTCATATCGTTCATGAACACTGAAATATTACGAATATTTTATATTTACTATTTTGTGTCACAGAATTTTAGCAACGTTTTTTTTGTTACAATTCGATGTGAAACTTTATGTCATTTTGTAAACGATTATGTTATTTTGTCCTGTTGACTGGAATTTCGATTGACGATTGTCATTAAAGAGATTATTGTAATAACATCATTGAAAATTTACTGTATTGACTTATACAAAAAAATTACAAAATAAATAAAAGTGAATGAGAATTGAAACGATAACTTCTCAAAGTAATACGTACATAAATTATTGAAAAATATCGCTCCTCGTCTTGTAAGCACAATGTTTTAATAATTTTTTTGGGAATAAAAAAATATGTTTACATTAAATTGTTACCGTTTTTTTACATTATTTGTTTGTTTTTGTCTAATTGTTTTTATAACGATTAGAGAATGTTCTTTTGTTTCGGCGGATGAGGTATTAGAGAAAATTCTTGCTATGTCGCCAATTGATTTGGAAACGGGACAAATTGACGGATTCAACAGGTATGACGGCGATTGGACGGTTGACGACAATGGCGTGATTACCGGTAACGGTTCAGGAAAATTAGTGTACAACAGCGAGGTGTTCAACAATTTAACGTACGGCGAAATATCTGTTGACATGTTCCTGCCCGAAACAGATAAAAATTCGTACCGAAATGCCGGAATCATTTTGAAAATCAGCGAACCCGGTATCGGACACGATAATTTTATTGGTTACGAAATTGCTCCAAGCCCTGAAAATAGCCATGTCAACATCGGTTTACATCGTTTCAATTACAAACCGCTACAACAACCTGCTTTCAATATTCCGACGGGAAAATGGTTCACGCTTCATGTTCTTTTCCATGAAACATCTTTTGAAGTTCGTCTCAACGGAAAAATAGTTACGAAATATGAGGACAAAACATCAAGTGTTGTTCGTTTCGGCGGAATTGCGTTGCGATCTTGGCAACGTTCCGTCCAATACCGTAACATGAAAATTAAAAAAAAGGATTTGGATTGGGTTGCCGTTCCTTTTCGTTCAATATCTCAAATTAAAAAAGAAACCGCATGGGTTTCAACATTGGAAACAAAAAACCTTCCACCAATTATTTTTGTAACACGTCATCCGCTCACTCGTCCCAATTCGGTTGGCAATGATATTTGGATGGGCAAACCGACTGCGTCAGGTTGTTCCATCCGGTTGATGGAACCTGCCAAGCCGGAAAAAGAAATTCGTACAATATTTTCCGATCCCGACGGAAGTATTTATGATATGAATCTTTCGGCGGATGCGAAAACGATTTATTTTTCGTATCGACAACGTGGTGAAACATTCTGGCATCTTTGGAGTATCGGTGTTGATGGTCATGGATTACGTAAATTGACCGAAGGTCCTTATTACGATGTTAGTCCTTGTGAAACACCTGACGGTAATTTGATTTTCGTTTCAACACGACGTTTTGGTTACACCGTTTGTCAACCGGGTCCATCGTCGAATTTACATCGATTACAAAATTTTGCGCCGGGTCAAACACCGATTATTTCCTGTATTAGTATGAACACGCTGTCCGATTTCAGTCCGCAAATGATGCCAAACGGACGTGTTTTGTTTACACGTTGGGAATATATTGATCGTGATTTAACGTTTCGCCAAAGTTTGTGGACGGAAAATCCTGATGGAACCGGTTATCAATTATTTTTCGGTAACACAATTCGCGATGTCGGAACATTTTGGCAAGCTCGCCCTAGTCCCGGGCGACATGATCTTCTTCTCGCAACTTTTGCTCCGCATCACAATTATCCACATGGAATGATCGGTTTGATCAACCGCAATGCCGGAATCGAAGGCGAAAAAGGAAAAGGATTTATTTACGTCACAAAAGATTCACAAAGTGTCGGCGATCAGAATTTTCCTTGGGGTTATCGTGATCCGTTTCCGCTTTCTGAAGAACAATTTCTGTGCAGTTATGGCGACGGTTCCGGTTTTTATCGTGACGGGAAAAAACGTTTTGCTTTATATTTATTGAATCGCAATGGCGAAAAACGGTTACTTTTCGAGGACAAAGAGCAAAGTTGTTTTTTTCCCATACCGTTGACGGCTACCTTGCCGATACCGTTGGTTGTTGATCGTGTCAAGCCAACAACACCGCAAGACCTTAACAACCCCGAGAATAAATCGCTTACCGGAACAGTAATTTTGATGAATGTCAACGAAGGGCTGCAAGGACTTGTCGAACCGGGAAAAATTGTTGCGTTAAGAATTACGGAACAAATTCGGAAAACGGAAGACCTTGTTCATCGTGCTTATGATCAATCGCCGGTAATGAGTTACGGAACTTATTACGCTAAACGTGATTGGGGAACTGTTCCTATTGAGCCGGACGGTTCGGCACATTTTATTGTTCCGGCGTTACGAGAAATTTATCTGCAAGGACTTGATTCGGAAGGACGTGAAGTTTTTCGCATGATGTCCGCTCTTCAGGTCATGCCGGGTGAACAGTTGAGTTGCACAGGTTGTCACGAAAATCGCAATGCGGCTCCGGTTCCGTTCAAGCAAATTCCTATTGCTGCACGAAAAGACCCTGTTGTTCCGAAAAATCCTGATTGGTTTTTGAAACGACAACGTCTCAATGAATTTCCTGATGAGCGTGTATTTGATTATCCGACAATTGTTCAACCGGTTCTCGATCAATATTGTATTTCTTGTCATCATGGCGAAAAAGCTGAAGGCGGTTACGATTTAACCGGCGGTAGAACGCGGTTTTTCAGTATTTCTTATGATCATCTTCTCGGAACAAGTCGTTCTTATCGGCAACATGATATGCAAACAGGAAAAATGTTACCGAAAGAAGCCGCCAAAGGAAAACCGCTGGTTCATTTTTTCTGGCTTCTTTTTACGCCAAGTTCGGTGAGTGAGCCATACATTACCGGTTCGTACGCTAGCAGGTTGACGGAAATTATTGAATCAGATCACGGTGGAATCAAAATGCCTTTAGAAGATCGGCAAAAAATTTATTATTGGATGGATGCCAATGTTCCGTATTATGGAACATACGCTCATGCTCGTCCCAATGCCGCTGGTCGGCGTGATTGATTCGCGGATCCGATTTCGAAACAATATTCGACATGGTTTTCGGAACGTTTTCTTGAAGTCTATAATCGTTGCTGTACAGAATGTCATGGTTCGTTTGAACAATCACAACATCACGACTGGATCGGACGATATGCCTGGATCAACTTGGATTATCCGAAACAAAGTGCCGCTTTGACCGCACACCTTGCCCAAACATCGGGAGGACGCGGAATTGCCGCCGTGAAGGGAATAAAACGAACAGTTACAGAATTGAAAGATCAGCTTCTTTTTATCGATACAAATAACACCGATTACATAAAAATGCGCAACGCTATTGAAGAAGGAAAACGAATTATGCTTGAACATCCCGAAGCGGATATGTCCGGTTTTACAAAAGCACGACCAGAACCATAAAAATAAACGGTCAATTATGATTACCGGAAATAGGACTTATTTTTATTACATTATTTTTTTACAACAAAAATTATTAACCATGAATATAAACACGAAAACGATTGCTTCCTTGCTTGACGTGAGTGCGGTGCGGGCAAATTCGACCCAAAAGGAAATTCAAGAATTTGCCGAACTTGCCATCAAATATGAGTGTAAGGCAGTTTTTGTTCTTCCTTCATTTCTTTCGTTTCTTCGTAATTATCGCAACGAATACAACGGTCAATTTCTAATTGGTGTACCTATTGGTTTTCCCGCTGGTGGAACAACAACCGAAATGAAAATTCTCGAAGCAAAAAATTATCTTCGATTTGATGTTGACGAATTTGATTTGATGATCAATCTTGGTTTTCTGCTCAGCGGCATGTATCAAGAAGTTTTGGACGACATCAAAGCGGTCAAAGAAGTTATCGGGACAAAAACTCTCAAAGTCATTATCGAATGTCATTATCTCGACAACGATTTAATGAAACGCGCCGCCGATGCAGTCATTAACGGCGGTGCGGAATGGATCAAAACCGGAACGGGTTGGGCACCTACCGGCGCAACGATTGAAAATGTTACGTATCTGAAACAAATTGTCGGTAACGCCGTCAAAATTAAGGCTTCCGGTGGAATACGAAGTTTGGAAACGATTCAAAAAATGGTCGAAGCCGGAGTAGAACGTTTCGGTGTTGGTGGAAATGCCCGAAAAATCCTCACCGAAGCAGAACAACTGTACAATAACTAAATCACTTTTACAAACAAAAATTAATTATGAGATTTTTCATTTCATTATTGTTGATTTTCGTGTTTTCTGTTTCGTTCTGTTTCTGTAACTTTTGTTTTGCGGAAGCGCCGGAATTACAAGTACCGAAATTACAAACGCCGAAATTACTGGCGGTGTTGCCGGATTATTGTCCAACGCCGGACGGAATGGCGATTGATTCGGAAGGGCGGCTTTGTGTGGCTTGTCCGAATTATGCCGACCAAACCAAACCTGCCTGTATTATTCGAATCGATAAATCCGGTAACATCGAAAAATGGTTTAATGTTCCTATTTTGGAAGAAACCGGTGTGGCATGTCCTATGGGAATTGCGCTTGGGCAAGACGGCGAACTCTATATTTGCGATAATCAAGGTTGGACTGGCAATCCCAATGCCCAATGGAAAGGACGTTTACTCGAATGTCGTGTTCAAGGAAAAGGCAGTAACGAAAAAATCACGACACGCATTATCGCTGACGGTCTCGAACATCCAAACGGCGTTCGATTTCATAACGGAAAAATTTATATTACAAATAGTTTGATGACAAAAATAGAACATCCGTCCGGCTTACTCGTGAGCGGCGTTTATCGTTTTGATACGAAAATAAAAGAAACTGTCCATGTAACAAATACAAAGTCTGATGCGAATTTATTGTTGACAGTTTTAACGTACAATAAAGATTGTCAATACGGTCTTGATGGAATAGCGTTTGACAAAGCGGGCAATTTATATCTTGGTAATTTCGGCGATGGAACGATTATTCGTACCAAAATTGACGAAGACGGTCAAGCAACGGACACAAAAATTTGGGCAAAAGAGGCGACAAATCTGAGGACAACGGACGGGATTTGTTTTGATGATAACGGAAATTTGTATATTGCGGATTTTTCAGAAAATGCGATTGCAGTTGTAACGCCGGATGCGAATGTTTATCGTATTGCAAAATCGTCCGATAGTGACGGAGCGAACGGTGAACTCGATCAACCCGGCGAACCCATCGTATGGAACGGAAAACTTGTTGTAACGTGTTTTGATATTGTAACCGGAATTGATAAAGTCAATACAAAACATGATAAACCTTTCACTATTACCACACTCGATCTTGTGAAATAAAATCAACATAGATAATTATACGAAAATATGTCCTATATTCTTGCACACGATCTCGGAACTTCCGGTAATAAAGCAACATTATTTTCTGATCAAGGTGAATTGGTTGCTTACTGTACAGTTTCTTATCCGACACGATATTTCAACCGCGTTTGGGCGGAACAAAACCCCAACGATTGGTGGAACGCCGTTTGCGAATCAACTCAGCAACTTATTACTCAATCAAAAATCGACTCGTCTCAAATTATTGTTGTTGCGATTAGTGGTCAAATGATGGGTTCCACTTGTATTGACCGGCAAGGAAATCCGTTACGACCGTCGATTATTTATTGTGATCAACGAAGCGAAAAAGAAACGTCCGATATTTTGTCCAAAATCTCCATGGAAGAAGCGTACAAAATTATCGGACATCGTGTTGCGGCAGTTTATTCATTGCCGAAATTACTTTGGATCAAAAATAATGAACCGGAAATTTTCAAAAAAACCTTCAAAACAGTTTGTGCCAAAGATTATATCAATTTCCGTTTAACAAATATTATTGCGACAGATTATTCCGACGCTTCCGGCACAAATGCATTCGATTTAAGTACGAAAACATGGTCGAGGACAATACTTCGTGCCGCTGATATTGACGAATCGTTTTTTCCCGATATTTTTCCGTCAACACATATTCTCGGTGAAATAACGCACGAAGCGGCGAAAGCAACGGGATTGAAAGTTGGTACGTTGGTGAGTTGTGGCGGTGGCGACGGGGCGTGCGCAACAGTCGGAGTGGGCTCGGTGCGTCCCGGAATAACGTATCACTATATCGGTTCAAGCGGTTGGGTCGGTTTAACAACGGAAAAACCGATTTTCGATTCAAAAATGCGAACAATGACTTGGGCGCATTGCCTACCGGAATATTATCATCCATCCGGTTCCATGCAAACTGCCGGTACAGCGTACAACTGGCTCAAAGAACAAATTTGTACAGCCGAATCTGTTACGGCAAAAAACAGAAACGAAAATGTCTATCAATTGATGAACGAAATTTTGTTACAAAGTCCGCCTGGTGCGAATGGTTTACTTTTTTTACCGTATCTTTTGGGGGAACGTTCGCCGCGTTGGAATCCGAATGCACGTGGTGCGTTTATTGGTTTAACCTTGGCTTCACGGCGTTGTGATCTGATTCGAAGCGTGATGGAAGGAATTACGTACAATTTTTCCATGATCGCCGATATTTTTCGAGAACATGTTTCGATTGACACAATGACGGTGATTGGCGGCGGGGCAAAAGGACGAGTTTGGTTGCAGATGATGGCGGATATTTTCGACGCCAAAATTCAACGCCCCAACTTTCTCGAAGAAGCCACTTCAATGGGCGCAGCCATCGTCGGTGGTGTCGGAGCTGGAATTTTCAAAGATTTCAATGTTATTGAACAATTTTTGCATACCGAAGAAATATTTGAACCCAATCCCGAAAATCAAAAAGTGTATCAAAAAATTCGTCCGCTGTTCGATAAAGCGTATTATTCATTGGTCGAATTATTTGATGACTTGCATGATATTTAATGTTTCAACGAATAGATTGAAATTATTTTGCGAACGCTTATTTTGTTGAAACAAATATGATCAAATACAATAATTATAACGTTTCAAATTTATCCGTTTAACAACTTAACAAATTTATTAAAAATGAAAGCAATCGTTGTTGTAGCGCCGAATCGTGTTGAAGTGCAAGAGATTCCAAAACCGGAGCCGGGACCTTATGAGGTATTGGCGAAGAACAAGGTTGCGTCGCTTTGTAACGCAACAGATCGGAAATTGATTGAGGGGCATTTTCCTGGTATTCATCAATATCCGTTGGTTTTGGGGCATGAAGGAGTTGCGGTTGTTGAGGCGGTTGGGTCAAAGGTTCGTAACATCAAAATCGGTGACCAGGTGATAAGCGGTTTGCTCAATAAATTTGGACGCCCTGATTATCATAGTGGTTGGGGCGGATTTTGCGAGTATGTTATTGTACATGATCACGATGCGATGGTTGCGGATGGAGTTGCGAATGCAGAAAACGGCTGGTTCGATTCGTGCGAAATTCAAACCGTTGTTGATACAGATATTCCGTTAGAAGAAGCGGTCTTGCTCTGTACGTGGCGCGAAGTTTACGGCGGAATCGGAGATTTCAACTTAAAAGCTGGTAACGAAATTTTGATTTTCGGTGCGGGTCCGGTTGGTTTAAGTTTCGTTAAATTTGCCCGATTGCTCGGAATGAAATGGATCGGTGTTGTCGAAACAAATTTGTCACGGCACGAAAAAATTTTGGCAATGGGAGCGGATCAGGTTTTTGTTCCCGATGATGTTCCGTTACTTCGCAACAAACGTCCGCCGCTTGACGCAGTGATTGATGCGGTTGGCAATACAGCAATTGTTTCGCTTGCGTTACCGTTACTGAAACTTGGCGGTTCGATGTGTATTTATGGTGTGATCAGCGAAGATACTATTAACGTTAAAAAATCGCTTGCTCCGTACAATTTTAATCTTTTCGTACATCAATGGCCAACTCGTTTTCGTGAACGCGCTGCACAAAAACCTCTTTGTCAATGGATTCGCGAAGGGAAACTCAAAGCCGCCGATTTCGTAACACATCGCTTCCCAATCGAACAAATCAACTCCGCTCTCGAAGCCGGTAAAACAGGACAAGTTATTAAGTGTTTATTGACGTACTAAGTCTATTGTCACAAATTTTGTTAATGTTTTTTTGATGCAAATAAAATCGAAACAAATACTTATTGTTTCGATTTTTTTCTTAGTATTTCAGAATCTAATACTTTTTTGAATGTTCCTGCTTTTCCAACCGATCTGCTCCCGTCAACACCACAAACTCCCTACTCCACAAGTGTTGCTATCGCCAGTTCGCCAATCCTTCTTTCAAGAAAAATGTTAGATGATCCAAGCCTTCCAAAGCACGGCAACATTCTGCAAAAATTCGATGCAAACTCGTTTGGTGATCCGTTTCAAAATGAAAACCTAATTGCGCAAAATCATCAATCGACCGGACATGGATTCGACCACCCGGAACAACAAACCGAACTCCCTCCAATGTTG
Organism: Planctomycetaceae bacterium; assembly: GCA_031254675.1. Taxonomy (GTDB): domain Bacteria; phylum Planctomycetota; class Planctomycetia; order Pirellulales; family Thermoguttaceae; genus WRKP01. The sequence goes on from JAIRTV010000406.1 coordinate 8,676, forward strand.
CAGACGGAGAACATGACCATGTTGCGGAAAGACGCGGAACAATTTCGTCCAACGCAATATGGGGCGTCCGAATTTCTGGTGTTGTGCAAAATTTGGGAAATTGTTTTCGCCATTCTGAGATTGGCATTTTGAATCTTGTGAGAGAATCCAAAAACCAACAAATTGCAAAAACAACAATACGCCTTCCATAAACACCACGAAAATAAAGACTTCCATCAAACCCAAACCCAATAAAGGCATCGGTTTCTTGCATTTTTGCCAGAAATGCGTGATGCGAATTTTTGACAACACGAGGCGAAGCTCCCAACCGAATCCCCTCCGCAATAATTTTTTCCGAACAATTCACATCGTGAAGAAAGATTTCACCCTTCATTGCGTTCCCAAGCAGATAATGCAGCACGATCCACGTAATTTCTTCCGAGAGTAAAGGTTGCCCTAAATTGTCGATGAGCGCGAAACTGAAGGCGTCGGCTTCGAGGGCGATTCCCAAATCGGCTTGGCGACCAACAACTTCCGAACATAACGCCGATAACGATTTTCGGCATCGCGACGCCGGAATCATTCCGCCAAAATCTTCTTTGGGTTCGTTGTGAATTGATTCAAAAAACATTTGCGGAAAACACGTTTGCAACGCTTGTTGCGCAAACGGTGCCCAATTGCCGTACATCGGGTCGAGAATAATGTGCAAGGGAAATCGCGGAACATCGTACCAAACTTCTTGTAAAAAAGCGTTCCATGTTGGCACGATATTATTTGTTTGATATTTTCCGCGAACAGTTGTGCGGGGTTCCGGCGGCGAGGTAACTTCGTAACGAAGCCGATCAATCTGCATCGCAACAGAATGATGAGATTTTGGAATAATCCAACGCAACCCATTCCAGATAGACGCGAAGTTGCCACCGGTTACACTAACAGAGGCATCCGCCGGCAACAAATCAATCGCATACGATGCCAGATTGGTTGGAACATTGCCAAGATCGACAACATCAGCCCCACTAGAAAGCAAACCTTCCATAAGTGCTGCTTTGAACAATTTCGAACTTTGCCGAAAATCTGCTGTCACAAGAATTTTAGCTCCTATTGGCAATATTCCGGCAAGAGATCGCCCCCATGACTTGTAAAGCGTTTCGGTTAATTCGCCTTCCACAAGACCAAGAATAAATTCATCACGATAAAAACTTGGATTGGAATGTTGCATAATAATACCGTTGTCGGAGTGGAGGATATCGGAGTGGAGGATAATTGATAGGGTAACCGGTAAGGTATAATGTATCACATTGGGCGTAACTTCATTTTTATAGACGGTTTACTGTGTGGTTTGGGGGCTTGTAGTTTGTGCTGCGGTAATAGTCAATATTTAGAAAATGCATCAATAACATGCAACACAAATCCTAAACCACAAATGACCAAAACATAATTTTATCCATACCGAATCAAAAAACAAGAGATTCCCTTAACAAGACGAAAACAAAAATGGAAAATAACTGAAATTCCTGTTAATATTTGATGCTTTTTTTGGGGAATATCGAAAAATTCCTCAAAATTCTTTGCGTAATTGAGAGATTGACCTGTTTCGCGATTTTACAAATGTTGTCAATTTTTCTGTTTTTTTTTTTCACTGAGTCCCTTTTTTCGACCAGGAATTCGACCAGGAAGTTGCCATGATCCGGCGTAACAATACAGACAAAGAAAAACGGAATCAACGATTGCTCGAACGGAATCGACAAACAAAACAAACCCGAAATCGCAACCTTAATAACACTCAATTTTCAAAACCTAAAAAAATAAATTTAATGGCGTTGTCAGAAATAAATTGAGAATTTAACATTTGAGATTTAAGATTGAAAATATTCCTCACGTCTAAAATTCCAGATTATTCCAAAATAAGTGACAATGATGAATTTGATGAATTATTCAGGCTAGGTTGTGTTGTTGGGTTTATGAGATTAAAATAAGCGATTGTTGATTTTCAAAACACTAAAATAGGACATAAAAATTCGCAATACTAAAACACCAAATCAGAAAAATATATTGCGAACAATTTTATTGAATTAATGTTTCTTGGTGATTCGTAACTTGTAATTCATGTTGCAATTATATTGCAACGGTATTGAACCAATTATTATTATGGAAAAACTTATTACGGCAACGAAATTGGAATTTTTGAAAAAATACGGAACAGAACCGATTTGGATGGTTGTTGCGCCGGGTCGGGTCAATTTGATCGGCGAACACACCGATTACAATGAC
>JAIRTV010000473.1 GCA_031254675.1 Planctomycetaceae bacterium
GTTTGTGCAATTTATCCATTTTAACATTTGGTTTTTTGCAAAAAATATTGCAAAAAAACCGATCAAACATTTCACTAAATTTTCCATTTTCATTCTCCTCATTTTCTAAGGTTTTACAAAATTGATCGCGAAACGCTTGCCGAAATACGACAAAATAAACGCGACACGATTGAATTGAGATTCAGAGTTTATAGGGAATCAAGAAAAATGTCAAGCGGGATTTTTTTCTTTTTAAGAATTTCTTTGAAAAAAGAACTGTTGCTCTGGAAGGTTTTGCCGAAACATCACCGCAAAAAAATAAAATTTCCATAACTTGAAAAGACAAACACTTCAAGTAAAATGAACTCAAATTCAATTGTTCGTAATATTTCAGTGGGGTTGGTGTTTTTCTTTTGAACCGCAAAAAAACAAAATCAACACAACAAATATAAAAAATGTTTTCGATAGCAAAATTTTGTATTTCTTGTGTTTCTTGCGTTCCTTGTGTGATTTTTGCGACTCTTGCGGTTAAACCAAAAATCCGCTGAATTTAATAACGTTTTTTTGTGTTTCGTTTTGGTTGATTTTGTTCCGTTTCAGAAAGGAATGATGTTATGAGAAGTCTGAAGTTGGTATTGTTTACTTTTTTTGTGTTCTCTTTATTTGTTTCGCGGTCAATCGTTTCGGCAAATGTTACGCCAAACCCGAATCCCAATACCGATGAAAATATTGTTCTGAGTCTTTATGTCTCTCCCGACGGCAACGATGCGAACCCCGGAACAAAAGAAAAACCTTTCAAAACAATTGGTAAAGCTCAAGAAAAACTACGCGCAACAAAACTAGAAAAGGAAGGCGATAAAGAAGTTCATTTGCTTGCCGGCAATTATTTATTGACGGAGCCGTTGCGATTTCGACCGGAAGACGGCGGAACTGTTGACAAGTTTTATCGTCAAGTATTTTACGAAGGACATGGAGCGGTTCTTAGCGGCGGCAAGCGAATTTCGGGATTTGTTTTGGCGGAAGATGGTTGTGTTGTTGCTGATCTGCCGGAGGTGAAATCAGGTGATTGGATGTTTCGTGACCTTTATGTCAACAATGTTCGTGCGGTTCGCGCGAGATTCCCGAACACAGGTTTTTTGCGTGTCAATAAAACCGGCGAAGATCGACGAACTCATTTCTTTTTCCAACCGGAAGAATTAAAACCGGTTACTGATATTGATCAGGTCGAACTTATTTTCCTGCACGATTGGTCAATCACACGAACACCAATTCAGACAATCGACACCGAAACAAACAAATTGACAGTGCCATTACAAATTGGCGGCGAACTCCCTTTTTGGAATATTGACGGTTTTGAACCACATGCTCGGTATTTTCTCGAAAATTCCAAAACCTATCTCGACGCCCCAGGCGAATGGTTTCTGGATCAGAAACAAGGCAAACTATATTACAAACTCAAAAACGGCGAAACACCTGACAATATTGAGGTGATTGCGCCCATTGCCACGCAATTGATTGTGTTGGAAGGAGCGGAAACGCAACATATTACAAATCTCCATTTTTGTAATCTGGAATTTGCGCACACCGCGTTTCATGAGAAGTCGGAGAAAACGTACTGGGGCAGACAAGCCGCCATGTTTTCTGAACCTGTTCGGCGAAATACTCCCAATGAGCAAGGAAAAATGTTCGATTATCGCATCAATATTGCTCCGGCAGCAATTCAATGGGATTTCGCTTCAAATTGTACTATGGACGAATGCACATTCCGCCATCTGGGAGAAAATGGACTCTGGATCGGAAAAGCATGTTACGCCAATTTGATTCTGAATTGTACGTTTGACGATATCGGCGCCAACGCCGTGATGATCGGAACGCACAACGGAAATAATACGGCAAAATGTAATGTTATTTCGTTTAGTAAGATTACCAAAGCGGCTCAAACGCTTTATGGAGCGGTGGGAATTTGGATTGGTTTGACGGAAAATTCAACGGTTGATCGGTGTGAGGTTTCGGAGATGCCTTATACGGGAGTGTCGGTGGGTTGGGCGTGGAATGATTCGCAGACACCCGCCAAGGAGAACATGGTTCTTGGTTGTCATCTACACCATTGCATGCAGTTGCTTTCCGATGGCGGTGCGATTTACACGCTTGGGCGCCAACCCGGGTCGCGGCTGGGTTTTAACCAGATTCATGATATTCCTCGCAATAGTGGTCGGGCGGAAAGTAATGGAATATTCCTCGATGAAGGAACAACAGAGTTCACGATTGACTACAATCTGATTGTGGATACATTTCAACCGCCGCTCCGATTCCATCGTGCCGGAAAAAATTCGGTGGAAAACAATTTCTTCTCACGGAATGAAGAGAAACCGGCGTTGGTAACTTACAACAACACACCGGAAGAAAATATCACGCTAAAACAAAACGAAACAGGAGATAAAAACAAAATCACTGATCTGTTTCAGAATACGGTTAAAACCAAAATATTCGATTACCGGACAAGATAAATCCGCACCCTATTTCAATGTCACATAACAAAAATTTGTAATTCTACTATAGGGATTTTTCGTAATTATTGCAACATGACTTTTGCAAATTTTATAACTAATTATGTTAAAAGGATTTATAATCCGGTTTTGATCAATTTCTTCATGTTTTGAAACGAAAAAATACAGGAATTATTAATAGAAAATGAAACCTCCTAAAATCTCTCAATCCCTATTTTTTATTAGTGGATTGACATTAATTATTTGTGTGATATTGCTTTACATCGCATTTGGATTATGTGAACTATGGTCACATTATTTTATTCGCACGATTGGGCAATCAATAATTGCCTTCATCGTTTCTGTTTTTTTTGTAATCTGTGGATTTATAGTTAACTTTTTTGAAAGAAAGGTAACAAATTTATTTTCACAAAGAAATAAAAAATAAGAGTGCGTTTGTCCGATAGATTTGAAATCGCTTAAAATTACCGATACGATAACAGAATTTGGGATAACTTTTAGAAAATGCTACAAGAAATGAAATAAATTATCGTTTTTATAATATTCAAAAAATAATAAAATTGTTCAAAAATCTAGTTTTTGCGCATACCGTGTCCGTAGATTAATCATTGATGATCGGATGAGACAAATTAAATTCGCTCAATACGAATGATTGGCAGAGATAACCGACCTTTGAGAAATTCAAGATGAAGTTTTATTTTTGTTCCATATTTTCTCGCGTTCACAAAATGGACAGCCTTTCGCTGAAATATTGAATGACCTTTCGATGATTCACCGGAACAATAGCCACTCAACAATTTTTATCTATTTTAAAAACCACACTGTCAACAACCACACTGTTAACACTCGGAAAGAAAATCAGGAAATACCAACAGGAAATACCAAAATGTCCGCAATACGGAAATGACGCATTTTTCCGATAATCGGAAAAATCCGAATATCTTGCAAAAAAATATCTTAGGAAATTCTCTAAACATTTTACCTTGATTCCCGCGTTGGTTTCTTTGTTGTATAATACTATAAATTGTTTTGCCCTGTCGATAGAAAATGCTTTCATGTCTTGTTTGGGAGAATAGTCGAAATGAACGATATGTCGCTGATATTAGAATTTGTCCAGGAAGCCCGCGAATACATTGACGAGATCGAACCGACGTTGATCGAAATCAACAACGGTGCCACCGATGCCGGAACTGTCGATTCGGAATTGATCAATTCCGTGTTCCGACTCTTTCACTCCATGAAAGGAAGTGCCGGTTTTCTCTCTCTCACAACCGTAACATCGGTAACTCACGAAGCCGAAACTCTTTTAGATAAAATCCGCAACGGAAAATCCAGCTTGACCGTTCAGATTACAGCAACACTTTGTAAAGCTCTCGATTTGTTCCGCGAAATGTTGGAGCATATCGAAGAAAGCGGAAACGACGACGGGTTCACCGAACCGGCACAAGCAATTATCACCGTTCTCAAAAAACATGTTGCCGGTGAACCGGTTGACGATAACGAATTGAGCGGACTTTCAAACTCTTCGTCTTCACCAAGCCCCGCCGCAAACTCGGTGGATGCCGCCGACTCTAAGGACGAACTCTCCTTTGAAATGCTGGCAAATGAACCGGTTCGCGAACCAATTGCCGCAACCGAGTTGAATTTTTCCACACCCGCCGAAGCCACTTCGGATTCTGATTCTGCGACCGCTCCAGCAACCGAATCCACCAACCACACCGAATCAAACACAATTGCGGAAACCATTGCACAACCGGAATTGACTGCTTTACAACTTTCGCCGGAAATGCGGCACGGCTTCGTCGCCGAAGCCACCGAACAATTAGACGCCGCCGAACAAGCATTGTTGTTAGTGTTGGACGAAAATGTCGATTCGGCGGAACCGCTTAAAGATTCTTTCCGTTATATTCATAGTTTCAAAGGCAATTGCGGTTTCATGGGACTCGTCCATCTGGAACATCTCAGCCACACAATGGAAACACTCCTCGACGCCTTGCGAAACGGCGAAATTAAACCAGATGAAAAAAATGTCGGAAAACTTCTGAGTTTACTCGACGTTTTACGCGATGCTGTTAAAGACCTTGAAGAAGGCGGTTCGGGAATTATCAGAGACCTGAATTATCACATTCGAGCGTTAAACGCTTTGATGGGACAAGATGTTGGAAGTCAAGTTAATCCGTCGTCTTTACCGGTTTCGTCCACACCAAGCAAAGCGGTTTCGCCGTCGGTTCCGGCAACTCCGGTTGTGTCAACGTCCACCGAAACTCTTAAACCCGAAGTTCCCAAAACAACACTTCAAGTTTCCGACGTTCTGCCCAATGTTGATCACGACCACGCCGCCGCAAAACCTGCCGCCAACGCTACCGGTGCTGCATCGCAAAAAGGAAAACAAGATATTCGCGTGGATTTGCATAAACTCGATATTCTTATCAATCTTGTCGGTGAACTTGTTATTGCGGAGTCAATGGTTACACGTTGTCCGGCGGTTTCCCATATTGAAGACGAATATTACAATCGGGCAAAACATCAATTGCGGCGAATTTGCGATGATCTCCAAGATGTCGCGATGGCTGTCCGAATGATTCCGCTTTCCGCAACGTTTCGGAAAATGATTCGATTGGTTCACGATTTGGCAACAAAATCAGGTAAAAAAATTAAATTGAATCTTGTCGGTGAAGAAACAGAAGTTGATAAAACGGTGATCGAACAAATTGCCGATCCGTTGGTTCATATTGTGCGTAACAGTTGCGATCATGGAGTTGAGTTGCCGGAAGACCGAATCAATTCCGGAAAACCGGAAACCGGAACTGTTATACTCGAAGGAAAACACGAAGGCGGTGAAGTTTGGATTATGATTACGGATGACGGACGCGGACTTAATCGCGACAAAATTATCGCCAAAGCGGTTGAAAAAGGATTGGTTGGTCCAGAAGCAAAGGATTGGCCTGATGAGCGTGTTTTCAAACTTGTGTTTGAACCCGGTTTTTCGACGGCGGATAAAGTTACGGATATTTCCGGTCGCGGAGTTGGAATGGATGTAGTAAAACGGAATATCGAAAAATTGAATGGTCGGATTGATATTAACAGCAAAACCGGTCAAGGTTCAACTTTTACGCTTCGAATTCCGCTGACGTTGGCGATTGTCGATGCGATGTTGGTTCGGGTTGGCGAAGGAAAATATATGATTCCAACATTGACAATTCGCGAAAGTCTTGTTCCGACAATGAACCAAGTTACGGTAACACCGGAAGGACGTGAAATTCTTCGTCTTCGCGAAGAAATGGTTCCGATTGTCCGGCTTTACGATGTTTTCGGTTGCAAACCCGGTGCCGAAAAACTCAAAGACGGTATTCTTATTGTTGCGGAAGACAGCGGGCGATCTTTTGCCTTTTTTGTGGACGAAATTATCGGTCAACAACAAACGGTGATTAAGGGGTTGCCGGATTATATTGGTGAAGCCAATGGTTTTTCGGGTTGTACGATTCTTGGAGATGGAACGGTTAGCCTGATTGTGGATGTGGGAGCGGTTAGCCAGATGACCGGTTCATTCCACGCCTCACCGGTCAATAAAGCATCCGCATGGTCTGAAGAACCGGTAACCATGACAAATAATAGTTACACCGATGTTTCTTTCGCCGATCTTGAAGCCCAAGTCGTTTGAGAAACTCCTCTAAAAATATCAGTTGTCAAAAATAAATCAGACAACAAAGATAAATGAT
>JAIRTV010000498.1 GCA_031254675.1 Planctomycetaceae bacterium
GGCGTTGTAAAGTATTAATTACAAATATTCTTTATGAATTGGTTGCGCTTATTGCATTACGTAACATTATGTTATGCTGTTTTTTTGACATTGCTCTTGTGGTTACCCAACCCCAAAGAGTTGCTCTACGGTTGGCAACCTTCAGAGGCAACACATGGATATGAACATCTAATAACCTTTATGTTGCTTGGTTTTTTGGTCGAATTAGGACGCAGAAAACGAAGTCTCTTATTTTGGAGTCTGTTGTTGGTGTTTTACACTTTTTTCACCGAAATTATTCAGGACATCTTACCGATTCGGTCATTTGAATGGATTGATGTTTTTCAAGACCTCTGCGGAATCGTATTCGGTTTGGGGTTGGCGGTTTTTTGCCGGTTTGCCTCCGAAAAAATGTTAAAATCGAAAAAATAGGATATGATTTCCTGTTTGAATATGATAAAATCAACTCTCAGTGATTGGGAAGTTGATGGCGACACAAACTGTTGCCGTTCTCCTTTCCGGTTTGAAAAATGTTTTCGAAACTCTTTTAATTTTTTGTAACACTATGACAAGTTTATTATCGCGTCGTTGTTTTTTAGGCACGACCGCTGCGGCGGTTACTTCTGTGGGTTTACTTGCTGAGAACCGGTTTTCTTCGGCGCAAACAGCCGCCGCACAAACCGTAACAGCAACTCCGTTTCCTTCGCAAATCTACAAGGCTCGGATTATTGACACGCCCACCGATACAATTTGCGAACAATGGAAAGCCGCCGGTTTTGCCGGAATGGAAGTCAGTAACTGGAATGTTTCTCCTGCTGTTGCGCGGCAAACTCGGCAACTCGTTGAAAAATACGATTTACGAATCCATTCCGTCATGCGAGGTTGGACAAATTTTAACGATCCGGCAAAGTATGAAGCGGATATTGAATCGGTGAAAACAGCACTGCGAACCGCTTCGGCTTATGGAGCGGACACTGTTTTGTTGGTTCCGTGCCGTATTGGTGGAATGAAAATGCCGGAAGCGTGGGATTTTGACATTGATTTCGACCCCAAAACGCTAAAAGTTAAAACAGTTGCCGAAGGTGATAATTCCGTTTATGCGGATTATATTGCGGCACAAAATTTGGCAACCGAGTCTTCAATTCGTGCGGTGGAATCACTTATTCCGGTTGCTGCTTATGAAGGGGTTCGGATTGCTATTGAAAATGTCTGGAACAATCTTTGGTGTACACCGAAATTTTTCGCGGCGTTTTGCCAATATTTTAATCATCCGTGGGTTGGATGTTATTTTGATCTTGGCAATCATACCAAGTACGCTCGATGTGAAGAATGGATCAAAGAACTTGGAAATTCCATTGTCAAATTGCATATCAAAGGGTTTAAGGTCAAGGAAGTCAAAGGGAAACTCGGCGGCGGTCCCGGTGATTGGGCGAAGATCGATCAGGCGTCAATCGACTGGAAATCAGTACGAAAACTATTGTCCGATGTCCGTTACAACGGTTGGATGAGTATTGAGGAAAACGGTTACAGCGATGCCGAATACAGCAAAATTCTTGATAAAATCATTGCCGGTGAATAAACCGGAATTTTGAATCATTATTGATTGTTGCGTGTGATGACGCCATGACAGTGTAACGTAATAGAAACTAAATAGAGTCTTTTAACTGTTTCGTTTTATGGTTTCGACACGGAACAAATAGAAAAACGGAATCAACAGAACGATGTGATGTAAAATTCTGTCTGTTTTGTTGTTCCGTTTATTTTGTTTTTTATTGAAACCGAAAATTGCGACGAAATATTACGAAAATTGATAATTGGAGATTATTTCTTCCCATGAATTATTTCGAAAGTGAAAATTTGTCACAAGATCCGATCCACGGATATATTCCGTTTTCGGCATCATTCGGTACGGAGGAAATATCGGAACGAGATATTATTGATTCTCCTTGGGTGCAGCGGCTTCGGCAAATCCACCAACTTCAAACGGCATGGCTTGTTTATCCGACTGCCGAACACACTCGATTTCAACATTCGCTTGGAGCCATGCATCTTGCGTCGCGGACATTGGCGCAATTTTATCGTAGTTTGTTGGATGTTTGCCATCAAGCCGGTGAAACATTGCCAAGCCGGAATTATTTGGAATCGTTGACACGTATGGCGGCGTTACTTCATGATGTTGGTCATGGTCCGTTTGGTCATTTTTTTGATGTCCGATTTTTGTCCGAATTTGGTTTGAACCACGAAAAACTCGGCGCGGAAATTATTCGTCAACGACTTGCTCCGATGCTTCGAAAAATCCGGCGTAATCCGCTTGGATCGCTCGAAGAACATGAAACACTTGATCCGGAACAAATTGCTTTTTTAATTATGCGTCCTTCGGGTGTTTCGGAATTATCGGTTCCGCTTTGGCTACGGTTGCTCCGAACATTGTTTAGTGGGTTGTACACGGTGGACAATATGGATTTTGTGTTGCGTGACGCTTTTATGACCGGATTCAGTACAAGAGCATTCGATCTTGACCGACTGATACATTATTCGTTTTTTACGAAAAACGGTTTGACGGTTCACCCCAAAGGAACGGCAACATTGATTCGATTTTTAACTGCGCGGGCAGAGCTTTTTCGTTCGGTTTATTTCCATCGTACTGTTCGGGCGATTGACCTTTCTCTTCACGAACTTTTTCTTGAAAGTCGTGAATTATTGTTTCCCGGCAGCGGCGGCGAAGGAAGTCGGAATCCATTGGAAAATCTTGATGCTTATCTCCATTTTACCGAATGGTCTTTATTGGTTGATGTTTCCCGTTGGTATCGTTCGCCCAATTCTCAAAAAAGAGAACTTGCACCAAAATGGGCAAACTTTCTGATACGTCGTGTTCCGTTCCATTTGGCGGCGGAAACAACCGCCTTATTCTTTGCCGGTCAACGTGAACAAACGAGCGTGTTTGCCGATACCGAAGCGTTTCGGCGTGCAATTGTTACGAGTTTGCCGGAATCGCTTCGGTCAATTTCGTTTGAAGTGGATATTGCGAGACATTTACACCGTCCCGATTCGCACCGCCCGACGGCAACTCAAAATTTTCTGTACGATCCGATAACAGATCGGATTCGATCACTGGATGAAGAAGAATTATTCCGCCATATTCCTCAAAGTTATCGGATCTGTCGTGTTTATACAAAGGAAAAAGATCATATTATTCCGTTGGCGCAGGCATTGGAAACGCTGACCAAAGACTCCAATGCCGATGATGAAACAAATATGTAATTCAAACAAGAAACGAATTGTTTTGTAATGGTAAAAGGGATTTTATTGTCCCGTTAAAATCGTTATAATGCGAAAAAATTGAGCAAAATTGGATTATAAGTCCTTTTGATATAACTAGTTATAAAATTTGCAAAAGTCCAGTTATAAATTTTCCAATTCATAAATTCATTATGGAAGAATTCTATAATACCTTTGTTCATGAAGCAAATATTAATGAGAAAGACATGGAAATTGTCAAAAATGTACTTATGGCGTTATCTCAATGTTTAAAAGTAGATTTACAATATTTGAGAGCTAGTGCAATACCAGATGACATATATCATAAAATACCATTGTGGCATGATTGTGATATTGTTGAATTTTTACTTGATTTGTCGATTACGCTGAAATTTGATTTAGATAGTATTTCTATGCATAATTTTCCACGACTATTTAGCTATAAATTTTTTGGTATTACAATATTTCCAGGAGCCAAAACACTTGGAAATTGGGTTCATTCTCTAATTTATTGTTGGATGAAAGTTAATGGTATAAGTGTATTGCCCCATGAATTTTAAATGACCTAAAATTTACGGTACAATAATAAAATTTGGAATGATCTTTTCAGAAAGCAGAATTAATTTGAGAACTTATAGTTTTAGTAAAAACCGAAAGAAAAATTATTTTCGATATTCGCAGGGACGCAATGTTGGAAGTATTCGTTACGAAGGAAGTAGAATTGATATTGCCGCAGATGGTACATCGTCAATTATTGCAACTGAAACAGAAATTTATCGTACTTCGACGGAATATGATACCAAAGGATGCTATAACAAACTCAAAACCGAAAATACATGATTAAGAGAGCTTCTATCCCCTAATCGGAACAAAGCGATTTTCATAGATGCTTTTTAGAGTAGATTATCATGGAGCAGAAATACGAGATCATCTGCATAAAAAACCATATGCGGATTTCTTTAGGCAAAATATCAATTCTTGGGAATTTCATTGGCAAATTCCCACTTCACCAAAAGATGCAATGGGAGGCAGACATAATGAATAATAATTCACAACCAGATATTAAAGAGCAAGATGACAAAATCCTAAGTGAGGCGAAAAGAATAATTGATTTAGTAACAGATGAACAAAAACCAAGTATTTTTATTGTTAGTTCGACAATTCCAATTGATTTATATTCACCTCCTTCATTGGATATTATCTTGCCTAAAGTTATTAGAATTAGAGAGAAAAAAGATAAAAAACACCTCAAAAAAATCAAATTATTGGTCGAGTGCAAGCGGAATTGGCGCGCGTAAGAGTGTTTAAAATGTCATTGGGTGCGTCAATTTCGCTTGCACTTACGCGCGCCAATTCCGCTTGCACTCGACCCATTACCTCATTATTTATTTTTCGTAACGATAAATAAATTTGTTGCGTTTTACGTAGGGACGCTCGGCTGTGCGTCCTGATATGCTGAAGCTACTTTAAAATCCACGTAGCTGAAAACGGCAAGCGCAACAACGTGGAGCGTTTGTTCAAGGGCGAAGCCTACCGCCCATACCGGCTTCGGTAT
>JAIRTV010000502.1 GCA_031254675.1 Planctomycetaceae bacterium
TGTTGATTATCTCACGTTTAATCTTGATTTTTTGAATGACCGCAAAGATTACGGAGGAACAATCGGGTTGCGTTGGTACAGTCAAGAAGACGGTATCGAAGCATCGGGGCGGTTTACAATAGAAGATAACAAATATTTCAATGTCGGCGTGGCATTGCACGACAATAAAACCAATCTGAGTTCGGGTTGGTCAGGAACCGCACTCGATAAATACGGACTCGGAACATTGGAACTTTCCGCAACAAATACTTACAGCGGCAAAACAACAATTCACGCCGGTGAATTACTGTTGACGAATAAACAAGGAACCGGATTGGGCAATGCGGTTGTGGAAGTACAAAAAAATGCGAGGCTCGGTCTTAATTTTGACGGAGTGTACAATAAAACAATTACCGGTTTGGGACGAGTGGTTCAATACGGAGGAACAGTGGAACTTGCCGGAAACAATAATTACACCGGCGGAACAATCTTAAAAGGTGGCGTAACAGAATTTACCGCAGAGAATCAGTTTGGAACCGGTACCATCACCTTGGACGGCGGAACATTAAGAAATAAAACGGAAACAACTTTAAAACGGACAATTGTTGTCGCCGATAATAAAAACGCTCAATTCGATACGCCACTTTTCAGTAACGGTTTCAACAATTCGTTGACATTTAACGGTACGATTTCCGGCAAGGGCGGATTGGAAAAAACCGGCGATGGAATTTTGGCATTGACCGGAAAAAATACTTTTACGGAAACGGCGTTTGTGCGGAGCGGCGGACTGAAAATTGACGGTTCGGTGCAATCCGATGTTCGAGTTCAACCCTACGCCGCTGTTTCCGGTTCCGGTAACATAAACAACGATTTGTTCATCTCACGTAACGGTTATTTTGATTGGTACGTTTCACCAAATCAATCCGCTTCGTCACCGTTACACGTCGATGGTTCCGTTTATCTCGCCGAAGGAGCAATTTTACGTCCGCGAACGGATTCGACCGATTTGTTCCGTCAATCAACCAATTTTGCGAATCAAATTACCGGTTTGACTATTTTAACGTACAATAAAACACTCGGTGGACAATTTTTAGCTATTGACAATACGTTCAACGCTTTTTACGATTTTGAGTTGGATTATTCGGTTTCGGGCGAGATACGGGTCAACGGCGAATTATTGAGTCATCCGCGGGCATTGGGCGATGTGATTACAACAGGACTTTCCATTGCAAATCGTAAATTGTACAGAAAGGCATTTACCGAACTGTTCAAGGAAACAATATACCACAAAACCGTAACACGTAACACAAATGATTCCATTCGCGGACAAACGGCTCAACCAACACGTTCAATTTGGTTTACTCCAATGGCTCGCGCGAACAAGTTTGCCAGTACATTTGTTGGTGGCACGTATGATTTCGAGGCTTACGGAATGCAAACCGGTTCGACATTTTGGTCGAGTAACAATAGTTCGCTTGGATTGATGCTTGGTTATGAACGCGGTTCGCTCCGTAACACGCTTGATTGGATTCGAAGCCACGATTACCAGATCGGTTTGTACTATGGTCATATTTTCCGTAGCGGTTACGAATTTCGCGGTTTTATTGGCGGCGGTTTCCAAACATTCACGGCTTCGCGCAACGATATGGTTGAAACGTACACAACCAAGTATGACGGTTCGAGTTTCGAAATCAACGTCGAAGTCGGAAAACTTTTTGCCAATCAAAACGGTACGTTATTCCGACCATATATTGCGACAGATATCGAGTACAGCGGACAAACCGCCGCTCAAGAAAGCGAAATCGGCAATGCGTTCCGACATTACGGGCGAGCGGATCTTTCGCAATTTTTTGTACGGTTTGGAGCCGATGTCGAAAAACGCCTGCAATTCATTGATCTTAACGGAGGAATAAGTTACACCGGATTATTGTTCGGTCAAACCCATGCCAAAGCACCGATTTTTTATCCAACTCGCGGCGTTGGAACCACTTCCTACGGCGCGCGGCTAGGACGTTCTTCCATTACACTCAAAACCGGTTTGAATTGGCATCTGAACCGGCAAAGAACAAACACCATGTTCCTCGATTACTTTGCCGATATTTATCTGGATCGAACCGGCAGAGTCGATGAAAATGTTCTCCATTCGGGAAATCTCGGAATTTTAGTACGATATTAAACGAAGATCAATCAAATAATTGTTATAACATTACGGAAATACATTCTCGAAACAGGACAAAATTTAGATATTGAAATGATAATCGAAGGTTGGTCATGAAAGTGATTATTACGGGCGGGGCGGGTTTTATTGGTTCGGCATTGATTCGTTACGCGATTGGGCAACTCGGATGGACTGTTTTGAATATTGACCGTCTTACCTACGCCGGCAATCTTTCATCGCTTCGTGATGTTGAACATCATCCGAATTATCGTTTTCTTAAAGCGGATATTTGCAACAGCGTGTTAATTGCCGAAACGATTACCGAATTTGAGCCGGACATGATTTTTCATTTGGCGGCGGAATCTCATGTTGATCGTAGTTTGGATCGACCGGTTGAATTTATTCAAACCAATCTTGTTGGCACGTACACGTTGCTCGAAGCCGCCCGAAATTATTGGACAACTCTTTCGTCCGACAAAAAATTACTGTTCCGTTTTCATCATGTTTCCACGGATGAAGTTTACGGTTCGCTTGGCGCGACAGGATTCTTCACCGAAGAAACTCCCTACAATCCGCGAAGTCCTTATTCCGCCAGTAAAGCCGGTAGCGATCATTTAGTCAAAGCGTGGTTTCATTCTTACGGGTTGCCGATTATTATTACGAATTGTTCCAATAATTACGGTCCTTACCATTTTCCTGAAAAATTGATTCCGCTCACAATTCTGAATGCTCTTGATCGTAAACTGTTGCCGGTGTACGGAAAAGGCGAACATATTCGTGACTGGCTTTATGTTGAAGATCATGTCAAAGCGATTGTGTTAGCCGCAACACGAGGGATTGCCGGACAAACGTACAATATTGGCGGTCGCAATGAACGTAAAAACAAAGAAGTAGTGCAAATCATTTGTGATATTCTCGACAAACTTCGTCCTTGTGCGGAGGGTTCTTACAGTCGATTGATTACGTTTGTCGAAGACCGACCCGGACACGATTGGCGTTACGCGATTGATGCTAACCGGATTGAAACAGAATTGGGTTGGCGTGCCGAAGAAACATTTGAATCGGGGCTTGCCAAAACAATTCAATGGTATCTCGACAACTCCTGGTGGTGGAAACCGATTCGAGAAAATAAATATGCCGGCGAACGTCTGGGAACAATCTAAAATTTGGGTCGCTATTCTGAAAAGTTTTCGTTTCAACGTAACGAACAAACCATCAATTTAAGAAGAATCAGAAGCAGAACGGTTCAGCGGGCAGGGGACTTGAATGTTACGCGGCTATTTTGTAGAATAACACTTTATTGATTTTTTGGGGAATCGTGCGTGAGTTGCGGTTCTTATCACTAACCATTTTGACGACAAGGATTAAACTATGGCTAAATACAATGTTACGGATATTCGGAATATTGCCCTTTGCGGACACGGTGGATCAGGAAAAACTACCTTGGCAGACGCAATGCTTTATGAAACCGGAACCGTTAAAAAATTAACCAGCGTCGATGACGGAACAAGCATTTGCGATTTCGATGAAGAAGAAAAAACACATAAATATACCATCGAAACAAGTGTTATTCATTTCGAACATAACAGTAAACTCTTTAACATTGTTGATACGCCGGGCTATCCTGATTTTATTGGTCAAACGGTTGGGGCTCTTTGGGGCGTGGACACGGCGGCAATCGTGATTAACGCCTCCTCCGGAATCGAAGTTAATACCCGTCGCGTTTTCGCCGAAGCCAAAAAAGTTGGTCTTGGGCGAATCCTTGTTTTCAACAAAATGGACGACGAAAAAGTTAATTTCGAAAAATTACTCAAATTGGTTCAAGATGTTTTCGGACCCGAATGTGTTCCGCTTAACATGCCCAACGGCGAAGGACATAATTTTAAGGGTGTTATTAGTTCGTTTGACGACGAATCCAAATACAAGGATAGTTTTATTGAAACGATTGTTACGGTGGACGAATCCGCAATGGAAAAATATCTCGAAGGAAATCCGCCAACTCCCGAAGAACTCGCCACGCTCATGCAACAAGCCGTTCTTGACGGAACACTTATTCCGATTGTTTGTGTTTCCGGCAAAACGAAAGTCGGTTTCAAGGAAATGTTGGAAGCGTTTGCTCTTTGTGGTTTGTCTCCTGACAAGATTCAGCGAAAAGCGAAAACGCAGGACGGGGAAGAAATTGAAATTAAAACCGATCCCAATGCTCCTGTGATTGCCCAAGTTTTCAAAACGCGAATTGATCCGTTTGTTCAGAAGTTGAATTTTATTCGGGTTTACAGCGGAACTCTTAAAAACGGTCAATCATTGTCTGCTTCGACGAGTCGTCGTGGAATTAAGGTTGCGCAACTTTTTCAGATGCAAGCCAACGAAACCAAACCGATTGAGGAAGCCACGCCGGGTATGATCGTTGCGGTTGCCAAACTCGAAGAGTTGTTGACTTGCACGACTCTTGGCGATTATTTGATGGACTCGTTTCCATTTCCGACGCCAATGGTTGGGCTTGCGGCTGCACCGAAAAGTCGGGGTGATGAAGCGAAATTATCGGGGGCATTGGCAAAAATCACGCAAGAAGATTCGACATTCCTTACGGAACGGAATGAGCAAACCAAACAATTGGTTATTACCGGAATGAGCGAATTACATCTGCAAGTGATTCGCGAACGGCTTAAACGTCGTGACAAAGTGGAACTTGATACGAAAGAGCCGAAAATTGCTTATCGGGAGACGATTCAGACGAATGCTGACGGGATGTACCGGCACAAAAAACAATCCGGTGGCGCCGGACAATTCGGCGAAGTGCATATTCGGATGTATCCTTTCCCAAAAGGAACCGATCCCGAAACTTACGCCAGCAATAAAGATCAATTCCCATCCATGAAAGATTTTCATTATGATGCGGCGACGAATTTCCTTTGGATTGATTCGATTGTTGGCGGGGTGATTCCGTCCAATTTTTTTCCGGCAATTGAAAAAGGGTTCAAGGAGCGAATGATCAAAGGCGTGATTGCTGGTTATCAGGTTCAGGATGTTTGCGTGGAGTTGTTTCATGGTAAATATCACGATGTCGATTCCAACGAACACGCTTTCAAAACGGCGGGTTCGATGGCGTTTAAGGAAGTGTTCCAAAAGGCAAAACCGGCTATTCTGGAGCCGATTGTCAAGATGGAAGTGACTGTGCCGATGGCAAATGTTGGTGATGTCAACAGTGATTTACCGAACCGGCGCGGACGACCTTTGGGAATTGACGATGCGGGAGGCGGAATGCAAACAATTACGGCGGAAGTCCCGTTGTCTGAAGTCATGACCTACAACCGAACCTTAGCCTCAATGACTGGTGGTCAAGGTAGTTACGGGATTGAATTTTTACGCTATGATGTTGTGCCGGGCAACATTCAACAACAAATTATCGCTTCCGCCGAACTCGCCGAAGAGGAAGAATAAAAAAATTAGCGACGAGACCTTTTCTTTAACTCAATAAAACAAAATAGGCAGAATTAAAACTATCGTTTTAAACAATCCTTTTCTCAAAGAATAAATTGAACACGGAAGACACGGAAAAAATAAAAAAATTCTGTGTGTTCCGTGTTTTTTTGTGTTCAATCAAAATCATCACCAAAAGAAGTATTAAAGTGAAATCCCTTTGCTTTTGGTGAATTATTTCCGACACGCCGAATGCCAAATCGAAGTGTGACCGCCAACCAATTCTAGAGATATTCTTGCCGATTTGTTTTTGTGTTCGGCTGAAAATTCGTGTTGCTCATTGTTTGGCAACGTTCTTTTTTTCCGTTTTGGAAGGCAAAAATCAAAAAAAGTCACGCACTCCAAGACAAAAGTCATGCACTCCACGGCAAAAGTCACGCACTCCAAAGCAAAAGTCACGCACTCCATGGCAAAAGGTACGCACTCCAAGCCAAAAGGTACGCACTTTTTAGTAAAAAGTGCGTACTCCAAGACAAAGAGTACGTACTCCGAGCTAAAGAGTACGTACTCCAAGCAAAAAAGTGCGTACTCCGAGCCAAAGAGTACGTACTCCAAGCTAAAAAGTGCGTACTCCGAGCCAAAGAGTACGTACTCCAAGCAAAGGAGTACGTATTCCGAGCCAAAGAGTACGTACTCCAAGCCAAAAAGT
>JAIRTV010000078.1 GCA_031254675.1 Planctomycetaceae bacterium
ATAATTCTTTCGTTTTATTTGGCAATTTATAGGGAATTCGGGCAAAAAAACAACAAAAGGTACGCACTTTAAGGAAAAAGGTACGCACTTTAAGGCAAGGAGTACGCACTTTAATGCAAAGAGTACGCACTTTAAGGCAAGGAGTACGCACTTTAAGGCAAGAAGTACGCACTTTAAGGCAAGGAGTACGCACTTTAAGGCAAAAGGTACGCACTTTAAGACAAAAGGTACGCACTTTAAGGCAAGGAGTACGCACTTTAAGACAAGGAGTACGCACTTTAAGACAAAAGGTACGCACTTTAAGACAAAAGGTACGCACTTTAAGGCAAAAGGTACGCACAAAAAGAGGAAAACGCCTCTAAATTAGGCGAGCGGTGTTCCGCCGAAATATTGAGTTGGACGGTAATTTGTTTCCGGTAAGAGATGGGAAAACCGGTTCAACCGTTATCGCAACTACTTTGGAAGACCGGTCAGCGGTAACAATTGTGATAAGACCAGAACCACCATAAGACCGGAACAACCCAATAGAATTAATCCGATTGTCCATGTTTTCAGCGCATCTGTTTCTCCAATACCACCCATACGGCAGAAGATCCAAAAACCACTGTCATTCATCCAACCCGTCACACAAGAACCAAGACCAATTGTTACCGCAAGATAAGCCGGATGGAACGGCAAAACAAGAGAATCTTGCAATATTCCGGCAAAAATCCCAACTGAGGTAATCATTGCCGCCGTACTGGAACCTTGTGCTGTTTTGATAATCGCCGTAATCAAAAACGCCAAAAGAAGCACCGAAATCCCCGTTAATCCGGTTTCGCTTTGAAAACATTCCTTGATCCGTTCGCCAATTCGCGCCGCACGAAGCATTGCCCCAAACGCCCCACCCGCCGACGTAATCAAAATAATCATGCCGGCACTAAAAAGCGCCGTCTCAATACGATTACTCAACCCTTGCAAAGATAATTTGCGAACACGGAACAACACCACCATACTAATCATCGCCGCAATAATAAGCGCAAATTGCGGATTGCCCAAAAGCCAACAGACATTTTTGACAATAACCCAATCAGGATTCCACGTAAGCCTTTCCGATTTATCAAGCATGTCAAGCACCGCCTGCAAGGAAATCAGAAAAACCGGAACAACAATCGGCGCAAACGACCAAAATAACGAAGGAGTCGAATTTGTTGTTGTTTCCGCTGAAACCAATATTTTTTCCTGTTCGTGTTCTGTTTTTTCGGATTCGTCTTCAAAATGAATCTTGGGGTTGGGCAGGAAACGGTTCATCAAAAAAGCAATTCCAAGCGCAAACGGAGCCGTCAAGATCGCCACCAAAAGCGAAACAATCAAAAGCGATCCCAATGGAATATTCAATGTTGCCGCCGCAATAACCGGCGCCGGCGCCGGTGGCGTCAACGTATGCGTCAATGTCGCACCAAGCCCAATCGATAAAAGATAAAGAGTATAATTCTTCTTCATAATTCGATAAAGAGAACGGGCAATCGGCACAAGCAAATAAAATGTTGTATCATAAAAAATTGGAATCGACAAAATAAAACCACTACTCAAAAGCGCCGCCGGAATAAGTTTTTCTCCAAAAAATTGACGCAACACCATAACGATTCGGTCGGCGCTGCCGCTGTCGAGCATACATTTCCCGATGATCGCGCCCATTGCAATCAGAATACCAATATCTCCGGCAGTTTTTCCAAATGCCTGACAAATCACTTTGATATGATCATCCCAAAATTGTTCCGGCGCAAGAGGCGTCATAAAACTCACAAGCATCGCCGCCGCAAGAAGGGAAAGAAAAGCGTTGACCCGTAAAAAAAAGATAAGCCCCGCTACCGTCAAAATACCAAACAAAAGAATAAGTAACGGATCAATCAACATAGAAAATAAATAGAAAAATGTAATCGTTTCTGCCCACAAAAAAATAACACGGAAAGAAATTCCCTAAAACAATAACTCCCGCAACAATCGCTTTTCCACGTAAGTCATACGTATTCCCGTTTTCCCAAAATAAAGTTCGAAAACATTCGAGCAACAATAATATTGTCTTTGTTGTTGAAACACGAATATTCTTTATTTGATGTTCATTCTTGCCGGTTTGTTAATACGACAATGCTTTATCGGAAATATCTTTTCGACACCATGCGCCGTCCCAACGAATACATTTCACCGCCGTGTAAGCTGCGAGTTTGGCTTCGGAAACAGAATTGCCAAGACCCGTAACACTAAGAACTCGTCCGCCATTACTAACAATTGTTCCATCTTCGCGGATTGCAGTTCCGGCGTGAAATACTTTTGTATCGGAAATATTTGCCGCCTCCGCCAAACCACGAATCGGAAAACCTTTCTCGTAACTTTCAGGATAACCCTTGCTCGCCATCACCACACACACCGCCGTTCGACTATCCCATTCCAACGGCGAAAGTTGATCAAGCGTTCCATCAATTGTCGCTTCAAAAATATCCAACAAATCCGTTTTAAGTCGCATCAAAAGCGGTTGACATTCAGGATCGCCAAACCGCGCATTGTATTCAAGCACTTTGGGTTCGTGTTTCGTTAACATCAATCCGGCATACAAAACTCCACGAAACACCACATCAGAACGTTTCAACGCATGAAGTGTCGGAACAAAAATATGCTCCTCAATCCAATGCAATGTCGCATCATCAACAATCGGTGTTGGCGAATACGCACCCATTCCGCCGGTGTTCGGACCGGTATCACCATCGTACGCCGCTTTATGATCTTGAGCAGGTTGAAGCGTTAAAATCGTTGCGCCGTCCGTAATTGCCAAAACACTGGCTTCTTGACCGTCCAAACGCTCTTCAAGAATAATTCGATCTCCCGCGTTACCAAATTCGCGGCTCTTCGTAATTCGCAAAATCGCGTCAATACTTTCGGAACGGTCAGAACACACAAAAACCCCCTTGCCGGCAGCAAGTCCGTCCGCCTTAACAACAATCGGAATATCTCTGTCTTTAAGAAATTGAATCGCATCGTTGCCGTTGGTAAACGTGTGATGAATCGCCGTCGGCACCGAACCTTTGCGGAGTATTTCTTTACAAAAAACCTTGCTGCCTTCAATTCGCGCCGCCAACTTATTGGGACCAAAAATCCGCAACTGCTCCGCTTGAAACGCATCAACAATACCCGCACAAAGCGGTACCTCCGGTCCAACAACCGTTAAACCTATCTTGTTGTCTTTTGCAAATTTAATCAATGCCGGAAAATCTGTTTCTTTAATGGAAACATTTTCAATATCGTTTCCATCAGTGGCGGTTCCGGCGTTACCCGGGGCAACAAAAACTCGACTGGCTCGCGGACTCCGCGCCAATTTCCACGCCAAAGCATGTTCCCGACCACCAGAACCAATAATAAGTATGTTCATAAATTTTTTAAATAATTGTTTTCGTTAATTCGATTGATTAATCTTACCAAGTCAATATTCACAATCAGAAAAAAGAAATGGGAACATAACTCGGAAAATCAACAGGCAAAAGGAAAACTAAAAGAAAAAACCAAAAATCCAAGCACTTACCATAACAAAAAAAAAATTCTTGACAAGATACCCCACAATAGAGGAATTTTTAGAATTGCCCATCATAATAAAATTCCAATAAAAGAACTTCTGTATATTCTGCGTTTTCCGTGTTCAAATAAAATCGCCGCAAAAATAAATAGGAAAGCGAAATACCCTGTGTTAAGAAAAGGTTCAAGAAAAAGTCGATCATTTAATTATTTTTGTTCGGTTTAAGCAACGGATAACCAAGAACATTTTTTTTTGAAGTCAATTCGTAATCGGTTGTGTCCTGCGAAAAGGTGTTCCAAAAACAACCAAGTAACGCATCACAAGAATCCGCGTGATGAACAATCATTGCTTCCAACGACATTGGCGGTTTCGCCGCCCCCCAATCCGAAAAACGTTGGTGCGCAACAACAATATGTTCCAACCGTATCAGAATTGCCGGATCAAGCCCAATCTCTTGCGCCGCCTCGCGGATCATGTCCCGCCCCAATAAAGCATGACCAATCAGTTCGCCCACCGTCGAATGTCGCAACGAACCAAGTTCCGGCTCATATTCGCGGACTTTGCCAATATCGTGCAAAATCGCTCCGGCAACCGTAAGACCACGCGAAATCTCTCCACGACGTTCCGGATAAGTCGTATGATAATGCTCCACCAACGCCACCGTGATTTTGACAACAGAAAGCGTATGCTCCAACAAACCTCCAATATAACAATGATGATGTTGACGCGCAGCAACACAAGTCAAAATACCCGCTCGATGTTCCTTGAGTATTTTAGTAACAACGTTCAACAGATTGCCTTTACCGAGTTGAGCCACCGCAATTTGTTGAAGTTCCTCAAACATCGCGTCCAACGGAAGCGGCGATTTCGGACGAAGCAAAATCGGATCAAAACCGTCTTTAACATCATCATCCGTAACTGATCGAATCCGACGAATCTCAAGTTGCGCTCCGTAATTCGGCGTAACAATATAAGTTGCCCGAAGTTTGCAAAATGTACCGACTTTGAAATTCCTCAACTCCGCGTAAATCGCCATGTCCGACCAAATCGGAAAACGAACCTCACGAAAAGCATCACGAAAAACAACCTGAATATACGGTTTGCCCCGCTTCGTTTTCAGCAATTCCTTTTCCGAAAGCAACGCAAAAAAATCCGCCTCCTGATTCGGTTCCAGTTCATGAAGCGCCACGATTGATATGTTCGACATGGTGATCGTTAATTAAAACAAGGAGGATGATAATTAGGATTATGAAGCAAATAAACTTTGAAATCGCGGATCACGAAAGAGTTCATCTTCATTGAGTGGAGTTGATTCGAGTAACTTTTCAACCAGAATATCCGGCGTAAAACCATCGCTTTCCGCAAGAAAACTCATCACAAGACGATGCCGCAACACCGGTTTTGCCAACGCCTGAATATCTTCGCACATCACATGCGTTCGACCGTGAAGCAACGCCCGCGCCTTGCCGCCAAGAATCAAATATTGGACAGCACGAGGTCCTGCTCCCCACGAAACATATTCTCGTACCATTTCCGGTATGCCTTTTTTTTCGTTCACCCGTGTTTGCCGAACAAGCGCCAACGCATATCGCGTAACATGATCGCCCGTCGGAACTTGACGAACCATTTTTTGTAACTCCTCAATTTCCGTCGCTTCCAAAATCGGATAAATAGCGTCCGTTTCGAGAGAAGTCGTTTTTTGTACAATCTCAAACTCTTCCTCGAATGTCGGATATTGCACAAAAACTTTGAACATAAATCGATCTTGTTGTGCTTCCGGTAACGGATAAGTGCCTTCTTGTTCGATGGGATTTTGTGTTGCGAGAACAAAGAACGGCTCCGGCAATAAATGGCGGTTGCGACCAACGGTCACACAATGTTCTTGCATGGCTTCGAGCAATGCCGATTGTGTCTTCGGTGGCGTGCGGTTGATTTCGTCTGCAAGAACCATGTTCGCAAAAAGCGGTCCCTCAAGGAATCGATAATCACGGCTACCGTTTTCGCGATTTTCCTCAATAATGTCTATGCCGGTAATATCCGCCGGCATTAAATCCGGCGTAAACTGAATTCGGCTAAACCGAAGATTCAATGACCGCGCTAAAGTGCTTACCATAAGCGTTTTCGCCAAACCTGGAACGCCTTCGAGAAGACAATGACCACGAGCAAACACTGAAATCAGTAATTCGTCAATCACTTCGGTCTGACCAACAATAACCTGAGCAATTTGTTCCAAAATTCGCGCACGCGCAGATTGAAGTTTCGAAATTATAGCATCATTGGACATGAAATCAGAAATGGGTGAAACGCTTTTCAAATGTTAAGTATCTCGCAAAACTTTGC
>JAIRTV010000113.1 GCA_031254675.1 Planctomycetaceae bacterium
GGCAAAGTCGGCTATCGCCGACGCAACCGTGAGTGAAAGCTCTTCGGCGAAAGGTTGCCCACCTAAAAAGAAAGGTTGCCCACCTCTGCATTATTGACATGAACAAGGATCACGCAAAATGCCGAAACAACCTGAAAATTTTTACCCATTTTAACAACCAGCCTATAAACAGTAAGGAATTTTTTCCTCTTTCCTTGTCTTCTGTGTATTCTGCGTTCAATTTATTTTCCGTGTTTTCCGTGTCTTCTGTGTTCAATTTCATCCTTGAGAAAAGGATCACCAAGTATTAAAAGGCAATATCTTGGATTAGGGAGAGGTTTGAAGATTTCGTATCATTTCATTGTTTTTCCAAAATCAATTGTTCCCAATCATAGGAAAAACATGATCATCTGGTATGATTGACAAATCTCATCGGCAGAAAAAAAAACATTGACGCCTTTCTCGGGTCTGGACGTATTCACAAGCGAAAAAATCAATAAAATAGATTGCGTGATCGGATGTAATAGAATATATTTTTATACCGTTTCCTCTGGACATGTTTCCAGCCAACAACACAATTAACAAATTAGTCTCCGGTAATTTATTGTTTTCCACCAACATGAACGAATTTGATAATCAATTTCACCACGAAACTCCCGAAGAAGCCGCCATAAGACTTCGCGCCAAAATTGCTGCGGGAGAATCGTATTTGAAACCGGAATTGGCAAAAGTTTTAATGTTATCGGCGCAGCAGTCGGCGGTGAATCGGCAATACGAAGAAGCTCTTTTTCGTGTTGATGAAGCGCTTGATATTGCGGAAAAGTTGATTGAAAACGATCAAATCGAACTGCAAACCTTTTTGGTTCCCTGTTTTCTGTTTCGGGCAACAATTACTTTAGTCCACCGCGGCACCGAAGCCGGTTTAGTCGCTTTCAACGAGGCAATTCAATATTTCATCGACAAAACCGACCGACACAACCCCCTCATACAAAACGGTGTGGCGGTTGCTCTTGTGAACAAAGCCAAAATCTTGACGAACCCGCTTGGCGCCTATTCCACCGCCATCGCCGCTCAAGAACAAGCCGTGAAAATTTGGCAACATCTTTTAGTAACCGACAGCACAGAATATCGACAACAACTCATTACCGCTCTTCTGGAATGCGGCGATTTGAAAATTTCGTGTGGCAATCCCGAAAAAGCTTTGCCGGATTTTCGGGAAGCGTTGGAGATTGTTCAAACGGGAATCACCGACGGTCGCACGGAACTCTATCCGATTTTGATTCAGGTGTTGCTAAAATTAACGAAACTCTACGACCAACTCGGCGATCTCCCCAATGCTTTTTATTCCGTGCGAGAATCAATTCAGATTGTTCACGATTTGGTAAACGGAGGCGAATCGCAAGCAAAACTCATGTTGACAACATTGTATCTGCAACACGGAATTTTGCTTGATCAACGTGATCAACATGCGTTGGCGTTGGAAGAATTTGATCGTTGTCGTGATGTTTATCATGAAATTTTACGCTGGAACGACAAACCAATTGCGGGAAATTATGTTCTTCGAATTGGTTTGGCGAATGTGTTGATGTATCGCGGCAACATGTTGTCGGCATTGGAACGTTACGACGAAGCGATGATCGCCTTCGACGAATCCACAAAACAATATCAACACGCCGCAGAATTTCGACCGGAAAACGATGACGATGAAACATTTATTCCGTATTCAATCGGTATTGTCCAATTAAATCAGGCAAGCATGTTCGTCGCTCAAGCCCAATGGGAAAAAGCTCTTGAACTCAAAACAAAAGCGTTGCAAGCATTTCATCTGCGTCTGGAAGCAGGACACGATGAAATTTTGCCAAATCTTGTTTCGGCTTACCGAAAAATGATGACCATTCTCCAAAAACTAGGAAAACACGCTGAATTGTTTACGTGGCTGAAAGGGTTGCGGAAGTTGCTCGAATCGGTAATAGAGGAAGGAAAATTAGAATTTCGAAACGATTTGGCATCGGTTTATCATTTGTATTGCGTTTTGTGGGAAGAACAAGACAATTTATTCGAGGCGGAACAAAATGCGTTGCAATCGTTGCGGATTCTCCGGTCAATTGCCGACGAAGAAACCGACGCTCCCCAGATTCATTTTGCAAAGATTCAGTGGAGCGAATTGCTCAAACATGTTGCGTTCTTGCGTACGCGGCAACACCGTCTCGGCGATGCCGTTCGTTTGTTCCAAAACGCAATCGATGACGTGACCGGACTCATGAACGAAGGCAATAAAGCCGCCGTTTATGATGTTTTGTTAGCGTATTCGCAATTTACAACTTTCATGGAAGTGATTGTTGACAATAAGAATGATAACGATGACGATGACTGCGATGATGAAGAAAACGACAATGATGTTTCGGACACGGATTCGGATACAGAATTGAATACAGAGCCGGAATCAGATTCGGAAATGGATTCGGCAGCGGTGTTGCAAAACGATCAATTACCGGAACTAATTCTTCGACGGTTGGAGGCTTTTTCGGCAAAAGATACCGATACGCTTCCCGAAGGGACAACACCGTATTCTTCCGAATATTTTCGAGATTGGATTGATCAGACGTTGAAGGTGTGTTCGTTGGGAATTGAGTTGATACGGCAACAGCAAATCAAAAGGAACGAACAATCAATCAATCAATTTTTTTCGACGAAGATGGCGTTTTTCCATAAGACGCGGAGTTCGCTTTTTCTTTTGAGAAATGATTTGGAGCGGGCGAGAGAAGAGTTGTCATTGGCGGCGGAACAATGGGAATTGCTTCTTCTCGGTTTGGAAAAGCTCAAAGCGAAGAATGCTTATTTTGCGTTGGAATCGGGAACATCGGATGGGAATGTTATGGAAAATGATTTTGGGGAAACGTACCGAAATCGTTCTCTTTATTTTGTGGGGGAATTGCGTTCGATTTTGCAATCGTGGGCGAATACGTGTTTAACGCTCAACCGTTTTGAAGAAGCCGAACATATTTTTAATCGTGAAATTGATTCGATACGCAAATTAGTACAGCAAGAAATTCCGAATGCGGATCGTTTTCTCATTTTGTCTTTGGTGAATTATGCGAAGGCGGTTGAGAATTCTTTTAGTATTGCCAGAGCGTTGATATTATTTGATGAAGCGCGGCAACTTGTTCGGAAACGTCTTCGCCAGAAAGCGATTATTTCGGACGATTATGCTCTTTTTGTTCATGTTTATTTGGCTTATTCGTTATTCTTGATCAAAAACGGCAAAGCGGATTATGTTGCGGAGTTGATGAGTTATTACGTGGAGGACATGAAGATATCGGTGGCGATTCGTAGTGAGTTTCCGTCGGCGTCGATTTGGTTGGAGTTATGCCGTGCGTTTGAGGTTCACACGCTCTGGCTTACCGATCCGATGAAGCGGAAAAATATTCGTGTCCAACAGCGTCAACTATTAGCGCAACACCCCGAATTTTACTCCGACTCACAACTTCGCGAATGGGATCAACAATTAGCGAAAGAACTCGAAAAAGAATCACAATCAGAGGAATAATCGTTGTCTTCAAGACAAGCGATGTTCCGGTGAGACATCGCCTTGCCGCAAAAGCGTATCAGGAATTGGTACGAAGTAATATTCGGATACGCTCTAAATAACTCTCAGTTTGTAAACGCCGGAATTATTTTGTGTAATGTAACGCGGAAAATTTTGTTGCTTTTCGCGGTTCTGCCATCCAGGGTTCGACAGTTGATTTCCATCGGGCGTAGTGCGACGTTTGCCGATGCGACTCCAAATCGGATTCGTCGGCATAAACTTCGTAAAGCATAAACTTTGTCAAATCGTCGGGATGTTGCAGAACATCGAAACGGAAATTACCTGGTTCTCGGATCGTGTTTTGGGCATTATCCAAGGTTGCCGCTTTGAACTCGTCAAGATACTCCGATTTGACTTTGATTTCGACCAAATAAATAAACATAATCAATAATCCTTTGGGGTTAAATTTTGTACTCCTAAACAATAGGAAACATCAATAACAAAATATTTGTTGCGGGAATTTTAATGTTTTGTATGAATTTCTCGTAATTATTTCGGTAAAATGTTCTATTGATAAATGATGTCAATAGAGCTTGATTATTTTCAACGGTCAATCAATATTCCTTGTCCCGCAACATTTGTGTTTTCATTGAGTGTCGTTATAATTTTCTACTCAATTCTGTTGCGGTTTTTTGTGGGTCGGTTGCTTGGAGTAACACAGAACTAACAGCGATCCGTTTGATTCCCGTTTCCAAAACCGTATCGAGATTTTCTGCCGTAATTCCTCCAATCGCAAACACCGGAATCTGAATTTCCGCAACAACTTCTTGAAGATAATGTATTCCGGCAATATTCGTAAATTCTTTTGTGGGTGTTTCAAAAACAGGTCCGGCTCCGATGTAGTCGGCTCCGTCCGATACCGCTTGCCGTGCCTGTTCGATACAATGCGTCGAAACACCAATGAGCATTTCCGTACCAACAATTTGCCGCGCCGCCTCAACCGGCAATTCCTCCTGACCAAGATGAACTCCGTCCGCATTCGCCAACCGCGCAAGATCAGGTCGGTCATTCATTACGAAAAATACAGAACGCCCCAACGCCGCGATTTGCTCTTTCAAAATCCGACTCCGACGAAGTAATGTTCGGTCGTTTGCTTTTTTGTCACGCAACTGAATCACGTCCGCTCCGCCCTCCAGAACTGCTTGCACAAACGCCGTAAATGCCTCGTCGTCAGCCCGAACATCCGTCAACACATAAAATCGCGCCGCATTAATATCAGGTTTTGTTACCGAAGACAAAGGAACAGAATTTATTGACGGAGAAAAATTAACCTGCAAATCAACCTGCAAAGGCAATTCTATCAGCATCACATTTTTTTGTAACGTGTAACACTGATACCGCAACCGTTCGAAACGGCGAGAAATTGTCGGTTTAATTAGTTTCGAAAATTCTTCGAGACTTCGCAGTGATTCTTGAAGCCGACCGAAATTGGCGGCAAGAACCGACTCCGCCGAATTGCGTTGGTATTCACGGTTGCCTTCCAACACGGTGCCGACATCATGTTCGGTATTGCGGGCGGTAAGACGTGATCGAGTTGGGAACGAATTTAATATGTCCTGAAATTCGTGCCGAAATTCTTTTAATTGTCGCGTTAATATTGGATCATCCTGAATAAAACGTACAAAATCTTCAATCACACGAACCGCTTCTTTACCACGATTCGCGGTTGCGTCCAACAAACGATAAATTTTATCGTCCGCTAAAAAATCAGAAGAATCCGAAGAAAGAATTGCCAACGATTCATGCAATCCGCTCAATTCGTGTTGCGCCGGAGATATTGTTTCATCAACGATTGGTTCGGAAATTTCTGTTGCCGTTAAATGATCGTTGCCGATTCCCTCAATACGCCGATACAATTCCGTCGGATCAAAACCATAATCACGAAGCCAAAGACCAACATCACTGTCGTCCAGAACAACCGCAAGAAGAAGATGTTCGGTTGCCAGTGAAAAAGCCGTAACTGTTTTCCGACTCGAAATTGTCGTGATGCCTCCGCCGGTTTGAACAGGTAATCGTCTTATGTCCTGACGAAGAAAACGATGCAAAATAATTTCCAATGTCGATTCTAATTGTTTCGATATTCGACCAAGATGAACCGGCTGATCATCAAGATAGAACCGAATCCGACTTTGAAAATTCGGTTCGGAATGATCGTTTTGATATTGAGAATGGATCGAATAAGTTCGGTGACGAGTTGGAGAATCCGAATGATTCCAAATATCCGCAACAGATTCTTCTTCCGATTGCGATTCGTTACGATTTTTGTGGTCGTCGTCGGTAAGTGTTTCAGAATCAGGATGACCGATAGGCGGAGCATTGTTTCCCGCAGGCGATGCGGCAACTTCCGACGAATTTGTCCGATTCGACATCGGCGACATTTCGGCAGGTACTCCGTAATAACCAACAGGAAACGACGGCGCACTTATCGGACTTTGTAACGTTTCAATATGTTCCCGAATACCTAATTCCGTACAGAACTTTTCCAGCGAAAGTCCGGCAATCCCAAGCCAATCAGCCGCACGACTTTCTTCTTCCTCGAACAAGGCAATCAGTATTTTGGCGGCGGAAATTTCCGAGGTCAACGCCGAAAGCCGATACGTTGATGCCCGACCCAAAACCCGATAAGAAGCGTTCGTTAGATCAAATCGCATACGTTTATGCTGTTATGCTGTTTTCAAGTTTCGCGAACGATGTTTCAATAAACTTCCGGTCTTCATCCATTTGATTTTTCGCAACCATCCAACGAGCAGGAGTTTTTACATCCGTAACATTTTTCGGCTTAAAAGCACAATAAATTGTGAAAACGTTGTGTTTTTTGTGGAGAAAATTGAGAGTCGAAAGTTGAAACACAAAGTACACAAAAAACACAACATCAATCACAACTCCACACTATTCTTTGACCCAACCTTCAAGATAACGTGCGAGTTGGTGAATATCACTGCCAACAGAAATAGGACGTTCGTAAGCACGAAGCCGGTTCATGTCAATCAATTCTTCAAAAGCCGGATAGGTAAGATTCATTGTGTTGCCGACCGAAATCATCACGCCGTTTTTGTCCAGTTCCGCAAGAGCCTTGTAACCGCCAACTCCAATCTGACTCCCAAGAACCACATCATACGCCGTCGGTTGATTACAACGAATTTCATAACCGAATTGCAATCCGACCATTTTTTTCGATTTACCGGTTCGTTTTTTGTACTCTTCCGCGATCAATCGTCCTAAACGGCTGCTGTATTTGAGTTGCGAGACGGGAAAATGACCGAAGGTGTCGGGTTTTAGCGACTTGTATTCGTCGTCGGAACAACACATTTTGATTTCCGAGAGTGGCAGATATTCCGCGAGTCCTTCGGAAACCACCGCAACAAAAGCGGTTTTACCTTCCGTTTCGCGCGCCAGGATCACGTCAACACAACGATCAACAACTTTTTGTACATCAAAAATCTGTCGCAAAATCGGGTTGCCGTCTTCGCCGGTCATAACATTTCCTGTTTCGGGATCGATTGTGGGTTCGGTGGCGTACCAATTTTGATGAATATCTTCAAGCCCGATGACCAAACTGGCTTCACCGGCAATTGATGCACCGTAAGCCAACCAAGCCGCTTTACGTCCCATGACTTGCGAAATATAACCTGTTTCTGTTGCTTCGGAATCCGCCAAAAGATTACGAATTTCGTACGCCAACATTTCAACCGCTGTAAAATATCCAAACGTAAAATCAATTCCTTTATAATCGTTGTCGATTGTTTTGGGCAAATGAATTATTTTGATTCGTTTTTGGTTATCGGGCAACGAATCCATAACCAGTTTGAATTTCGCTGCTGTTGTCAAGGTATCGTCGCCGCCGATGGAGATCAGAGCGTCAATATCGAGAGAGGACAAAGCGTTATAAACTGTTTGAAGCGGAGCGATTTTTTTGGGGTCTTTTAGATCCAATGGATTTTTGAGCAACTTACCCGGATTGACACGTGCGGTACCGATAATGATACCGCGTGAAGTTCGCAATCCTTCTTCGATTTTTTTGTCGAGTCGAATGTAGTGTGTTCCTTCTTCGAGTTTGTTCCCTTCTTGATAATTGGCAAGATGGACGTATCCGTTTTTCATGCCGTAAACTTCAATTCCGGCGCGGGAAAAACAAAGTGCTGCGCTACCGATAACGGCATTGGCGGTGGGAGCGGGACCACCGGAAAACAGAATCGCAACTTTTTTAATGTCGGTTTTTGGTGGTTTGGGGCTGGTCAGATTACTCATAATTTTGATGTGTTGTTTTGAAGGAGTGTTGAAGTGTGTTAAAAATGGAGTTGATTGATACGATTCCAGGTGTTGCAACTTTCGGCGTAGCAATACCTGTTAAGGAAACGAAATATCCTTGTAAAGAGTGCCTATTATACCAAGTCGGAGAAATAACGTAAAGGCGGAGGCAAATCTCAAACATCGGCAACAACAAAATAATTCGTTTGATTTTGATTATTTGTTTCTCTTGTAAAAGGCGATTAATCCGTTGGTTGAGGAGTCGTGTGAGGTAACGGTTTGATTATTCAGCAATTCCGGCAACACCACGCCGGCGAGTTGTTTACCGAGTTCAACTCCCATTTGGTCAAACGAATTAACGTTCCAAATAATACCTTGTACGAAAATTTTGTGTTCGTAAAACGCAATCAGAGAGCCAAGCGTTTTCGGTGTCAATTTTTTGAAGAAAAACGAATTGGTGGGTCGGTTTCCCGAAAAAACTTTTGATGGAGCAAGCCGCAACACTTCCTCTTCCGGTAAACCTGATTTTCGTAACTCTTCCGCCGCTTCTTCGAATGTCCGCCCTTTCATTAACGCTTCTGTTTGCGCTAGAAAATTGGCAAGAAGTTTGGCGTGATGATCGCCAATCGGATTCTGCGACTGAACCGGCGCGAGAAAATCACAAGGAATTAATTTCGTTCCCTGATGAATCAATTGATAAAAAGCATGTTGACCATTCGTTCCCGGTTCTCCCCAAATAATCATTCCGGTTGAATAATCCACCGGATTATTGTTGCGGTCAATACTTTTACCGTTACTCTCCATATCACCCTGTTGAAAATAAGCGGCGAAACGGTGCATGTATTGATCGTACGGCAAAATCGCCTGACTATCCGCATCCCAAAAATTATTGTACCAAATACCCAGCAACGCCATCAAAACTGGAATGTTCTGTTCAAACGGAGTGTGCAGAAAATGTTCATCGGCTTCGAACGCGCCGGTAAGAAGTGCTTCAAAATTTTCGTAACCAATCGACAACACAATCGATAATCCAATTGCCGACCAAAGTGAATAACGCCCACCAACCCAATCCCAAAACACAAACATGTTGGCAGGATCAATCCCAAACGCTTCAACCTTAGAACGATTCGTCGAAAGCGCAACAAAATGTTTAGCAACATCGGACGCTTGACTTCCTTGACCGGTGAGAAACCATGTTCTGGCGGATTCTGCGTTGGTCATTGTTTCTTGAGTTGTAAATGTTTTCGACGCAATAATAAACAAAGTCGTTTCTTGATGAAGTTTTTTGAGCGTTTCGGCAATATGTGTCCCGTCAATATTTGACACGAAATGAATATTAAGGCGTGTTTGGTACGGTTTCAACGCTTCTGTAACCATAACAGGACCAAGATCGGAACCGCCAATACCAATATTGACCACATCAGTAATCGGTTTTCCGGTGTAACCTTTCCAATTGCCGTTGATAATTTGTTGCGAAAAGTTTTTCATTTTTTCCAACACGGTTCTGATTTCCGGCATGACATCAACACCATCCACGAAAACCGGACGGTTCGAACAGTTACGCAACGCCGTATGCAACACCGCACGCTTTTCCGTAATATTAATTTTATCACCGGAAAACATTTGCTGCCGAAATTCCGCAACATTTGTTTCTTTTGCCAAATCAATTAAGAGTTTCCGTGTTTCTTCGGTGATTCGGTTTTTTGAATAATCAAAGAGAATATTGTCGCCAAACAAAACGGAAAATTGATCAAACCGTTTCGGATTGTCGGCGAACAGTTTTCGCATTGTCGTTGTTTCAAAAAGCTGCCGGTGTTTTTGCAACGCTGCCCAGGCAGCGGATGTTATTAAATTAGACATTGGATTAAATTGTTGCAAATTAAATAGTGAAACGGTTAAAACATATTTTTGTTTACAACTTTAACATCTTCAACTCCCGTCTGACTTGCTTTTTCGTTTCAAAAAAATCATAACGAAATTGAAGGATGTTTTAACAAGTTGCGTCGAGAGGACAACAAAACGGTATCAATCATTCAGGAAACCGTCAAGACGACTGATCGGCGGAACGATGGCAAAACGACTTTGGTGTTAATTGTCTTGGTTTCTATTTGACGATTTTCCCACGGATCGTAAACGGCGATTTTCTTGCCGTTGAACAAAAATTCCGTTTTTGACAAATCCAATTCCAAACCGGACAGAGATTCTGGACTTTTTCCTTCTTCTAGTTCGGTTTTCCAAGTATTTTCTTTGTCTCGACACCAGATCAGCATTTTGTTTTTTCCTTTCAAACCGTACAAATAAAGACGATCATGAGGAATCTCAAACGGTTTGAGTTCTTCCGCAATTGGATCAAGCCCTTCGACGACGGACGCAAACCGGTCAAAATGGTGCCAAAGATCGTTTTTATGTACGTAAATATCCCAGTGCCAGCAATGTCCGGATCCGGCGGCGCCAACGAAAAACGGAGCGAACAACACATCGTGCAGGATGATGCCGGCTTTATCTTTTTCGTACAATTTGGACGGTCCGATGTGTTTCGGTTCTACGGCGCCGCCTTCTGCCAACAGCACTGGCTTCGGAACATTCTGCCCGAGAAGCTCCTTCACCGCTTCGGCGGACAGTTCGGCAACAGGAGCGTGACAGATATTCCATTCCGCTCCGAGATCAAGGTAGCGATGTACTTGGAGCACGTCGTTGCCTGGCATTCGGCATAGGTCTTCGTACATTTTTTTGGCGCTTTCTCTGTCGAAACTGCCAAGACTCTGCATTGCCAGATTTTTCGGAAAAAGCCGGTGCAATTCGGGTAACATTTCCGCAGTCCATTTTCGCCAGATAGCGTTTGAATAGTAGATGGAGTTCATTTCGTTCCAGAGTTCCCAGCCGAAAACGATTGGATCGTTGCCGTAACGGTTGGCGTACCACTGGAGTTTTTTCTTGTAATGTTCCCGACCCGCCTCGCCGAGGAAGTAATCGCGGAAATCCTCAGCCATGCCGCCGTTTTTCTTGAGATACATACTCCTGTCAGCCCAACGTTGGTTGCCTTCGCCGAAGTTACGGAAATGTTCCGTGCAAAGTTTGAGTCGGATGCCGTACTTTCGGGCTAAAGCGAAAAGTTTGTCGAGTCTCTTGGCTCGAGCGGAGTCCATATTGCCGGGTTTTTCCCGTTCGACTTCGTACTGCTGGTGCGAAAGCCAGATCCGAATGAAGTTCGCTCTGTTGGCGTGGAGTTTTTT
This sequence comes from Planctomycetaceae bacterium, assembly GCA_031254675.1. Classification (GTDB taxonomy): domain Bacteria; phylum Planctomycetota; class Planctomycetia; order Pirellulales; family Thermoguttaceae; genus WRKP01. Next base: position 11,047 of record JAIRTV010000113.1, read on the forward strand.
GAACCAGTCGTTTTCGAGTTTCGTCAACGAATCGTCGTCGCCCTGGGGCGGACAGGTCATGTTGATTCCAATCGGAATGTACGGTTTCCCGTTGTCCAGTTCAAAGTACCGAGGATACCGCTGACTAACTCGAACGAAGGCTTTCAGATCGTCGGTTTTGTCGTCGGCAAACAGTTGAGAAGCGGAAGCAGCCAGCACGGCGGTACCGCTCAAAGCAAGGAAATCACGGCGCGAAATATTGTTGCGCATAACTCGTTCATAAAAAAAATGAAATGTTTCAAAAAAACGTGAAACGTTGCTGCAATAAATAACGGCAAGAAAACGTATTCACGATTGAGATAAGTTTATAAAGATTACATCAAACCAAAATCGAGTCAATAAGAATGGTCTTTTTTTCAAAAAATTTTCATTTTTTTCTTAGTGTTTACGAGCAGGTGTGTTCATTTAGGTAAAACAAGACAACTTTTCACCGAAAGGTTGTCGCCCATGCGTATTGAGTTAAAGTATTTTTATGATTGTTTTCTTTGAACACGGAAGACATAGAATAATTACCAAAAATTTTTTGAAAAGTAAAAAATATCGCTTGACATTTTTCTTGATTCCATATAAACTCTGAATCTTAGTTCAATCGTGTTGCGTTTATTTTGCCGTATTTCGGCGAGCGCTTCACGATCAATTTTGTAAAACCTTGGAAAATTAAGGAGAATGACGATGGAAAATTTAGTGAAATGTGTTGTCGGGATTTTTGCAATATTTTTTGCGAAAAGTCAAATGTTAAACTTGGTAAATTGCGTAAAGCAGGGGGGGGGGGGCTATATGGAGTGGAGAGTTGAGAACGGATAGTGGAGAGTGGTCGATTTTTCGACGTTTTTCTGCAAAATTCTCAACTCTTTCGTACTCTTTGCGATTCGGCTTTACGTTGGTCGAACTTCTTGTCGTGATTGCGATTATCGGTGTGTTAATCGCACTTCTGTTGCCAGCGGTTCAGGCAGCACGTGAAGCCGCAAGACGTAGCCAATGTAACAACAAATTAAAACAAATCGGTATTGCAGTTCACAATTTCCACGACACACAAACAGCTCTACCACCATTGTTGGTTTTTG
>JAIRTV010000213.1 GCA_031254675.1 Planctomycetaceae bacterium
CGAACAATCGCCTGGGCTGCCAATATTCTTTGGGGACGCGATCCTTGGCTTCCGGCGTTGTTCAAAGCGTCGGTTCAGATCAAAACAATCACTCCGGGAACGCTCGAATTAACCAACACTAGTTCGTTACCAATTTCTGTTACAATCGGCGGTGTCGCGTTCGATTTACCGAAAGATACGAAACGTCAAGTTTACCGCGCCGAAGGTGTTCAAGCATTAACTGTTACAAACTGGATGGTTGGTATGAACAAACCGCTCGAAATTCCGCTTGGCGTGTAGTGATTGAGAAACGGGCAATCTTTCGGCGAAAGATTGCCCACCGCACACAGTGAAATGTTGCTTATGAAATATTGTTTATTTTGCGGTTATTTTGCGGTTATTGTTTTTGTTGCGAATATAAAACTTCGTGGGCATGACGAGAAAATACGCCACGAATATCATTCGCGTAGGCTTCCAGAATTTTTCGGGCTTTACCGTCGGATGTGTCACCACAACGATATAATGTTCTAGCGGCGGAGAGTTCGATAATGGATTTATATCGAATGGATTCTGTTGATTCTTGTCCGCTCTGCCGTACGAATCCGGTTGTTTTGGGTTGTTCCAGCATTCCGGCAACAACGGTTGCGGCTTCGTTTCCGCCAATTGATTCCAACGCCAACAGGCAAGTTCTGGCGTGAATCCAACGATAAGCCGGTTGTAACAGTTTCAGCTTTTCACCAATAACCGCAACGCCGCGTGGATCTTTTGTTCGTCCCAACGCGAGAATGAGTCGTCCGAGTTCGCTCACCGAAAAACCGTGAATATCAGAGCGTACCGACCATTTAGGTCCCTCATCCCATTCGTCGAACGATTTGACCGCTTCAATCAAAACCTCGGCGCCTGTTGGATCATCCAGTGCGGCAAGAACTGTTGCGTAAACGATTTTGTCTTCTTTCCGGGTGGCGTTGTCGAATGCTTTTTGGAGTAACGGTAACGCTTCCTTGGGATGCCAAAGAACACGGCAGACATTTCCGTAACCGTTTGGCAAATTCTTCACAATTTCCGGCAATTCCGATTTTGTTGTTTCATAATTATCTGTATGGTCAAGAACATCTTGCTGTAAACTACCGATGTCGGCGAGATGTTTTTGAACTTTTTTCAGATTGATTTTTCGCAACGTAACGTTATCATTGAGGGCAGTTGCGGCGATGCAACCGAGTGCGTAGCCTTGATTCTGAACATCCGGCTGCATGCGGAATACCGCCAACGCATCACGATCACCACTCGACGCTAAACCGGAAACCAACATGCCATCAATCCCCTTCGGCAATGAAGCACGATAAGGAACAAACGAAGGATGAGCATTATAATAATTGTAAGGAAATTCCAAAACACGATGACTCATAACACCATGCGAATCATAATTGGTGTAAACATGAGCAATAGAATCCGAATAAGTTCGGCAATTCATTTGATCAAGAACCGTAAATTCCGTTTCACCAACAATACGGCGACGTTCACGAGTATCCAGCATTTTTGACAAATCGAACGCACGAGCGAATTTTTGTTTCGCGTAAACGAAAACGTGCGTGGTGTCTTTCATATCTGTTTCATCAACGTACATATAATCGGTGTTGGTGTAGGACGTGCCAAGATTTCGCGGCGGCAACCCCGCTCCTTGAATCGCCAACTCCCGATCATTCGCAGCAAACCGCGTTTCGGCTCCAGCAGCAGCGGCAAGATCAGCATTACCGGTCGAGTCAATCAGAATTTTTGTCAACACAAATTGTAATCCAAACGGTGTTGCAAGAAGAACGCCTTTAATTCGAGTTGACGGTTCATCGGTTGCCGGATTGTTTTCCGTCAAAACGCCGCAACCAAGCACACCATACCAAACATCCGCATTTTGTTGCGCAATTGCGTTTCTCCACCAATACATTCGTTGTTCGATATTCCACGACGTTTTACCGTTTTCAACTTCTTTTGTAAAACCGTTGCGAAAACCCCAACAATAAATAGAGATCGCACCGGCGGTTCCGACGCCGCCAAGATCATGAAGATATTCGACGAGCAATGTTTTTGCTCCTTGTTTTGCGGAACCGATTGCCGCCGGAACACCGGAAGTACCACCGCCAACAACAACCACATCGTATTCGCCGACAATCGGAATCGTTTCTCCGCGAATCGTTACGGAATTGATCGGTTGATCGAATGTTTTCAAACCGGTTAGAGTTTCTTTAACATCTCCCGAAACCGGTTGTTCGGTTTTCGCTTGCAACAAAGGACGAACCGATAATTTTGTGTCGTTATTGACAACAGTTTTTGCGATATTCCGTACTTTTTCGGAATATTGAACGCCTAATTTTCGTGCTTGTGTTACGAGTTCGGACAATGATTGAGTTTCTTTGGAAAAGCCCAACGAAATATTGTCCGCGGTGGTTTGTTGGTCGGGATGAAAAGTTGCCAGACGAATTTGTTTTTCCAATTCGGCAAGCGATTTTATGTTACCGTGTAACACCTCAGCGACAACATCGGAAGGGATTTCAAATTGATACGAAATGAGCCGAAATTCGCCGGTTGACGTTTTGGCGTCGTTGGGATGCGGACCATAAAACGGACGACCAATATATTTTGCGTTTGTCTTTTTTAATAACGGAAATTTTTGCGGATCGACATCACGCGGTTCACCGCCAATCACATTAAATTCCGCAAAACCGGTCTTGTCCGACGCAAGCATTTTCGAATCAACATGATTGTCGAAACAAATTTGTTTGGCTAACACCGCTTGCCGACCGGCACGGTTGGAAATGAACGCGCCGCAAATTGTTCCTTTTTCGTCCGTTAAATAACCGTTGAAATAAATTCCGTAATAAAATTTAACTCCGGCATTGAGCAACGCTTTATCAAAAACTTGTTTGACGTGCAAGGGACGGAGCAAAATCGGTTCGTTTTCGTAACTTTTTGACGGTTCGATTTTCGTTTCGAGTTCTTCTTTTGAGGCAAACAAAAGTAGTTCCGAAATCAAAATCCGTGATGCTTTTGGTGCTTTGACGGCTTCAATTTTGAGATATTGCGTTTTGATCGGCTTATCCAATTTGAGAGCCAATGTCGGTCCTGCAACAGAACCGGCAACGGCTTGTTCCGGTTGAATATTTTCGGCAACTTTTGTCCAGTGTTCTTTATCGTTACTTTGGTAAACATTCATCGAACTGACTTCGAAATCGCCTTTTCGGTGAAAGGTGAGTAACGTTATTGCGCCGACTTGTTGTTCTTTTTTCAGATCAACAAGAATCGTTGCCGAACCGTTAATTTGCAAACTATCCGATTCGGCTCTTTCCGCCATGCCGTTGAAAAGTTGAGGCGTTTTTCTTTTTGGTGTTTCGGGATGTTTCGGATCAAGCGGTTCCACAATCGTGTACGAAAACGGCAACTTCTTCGGACTGGCAATCAACGCCACCGCTGTTGAAATCGGATTATTCGCAACAGGATCATTGTACAATTCTTTGAGCAACGGATCAGTTGTTTCGTTTTTTTCTTTCGGATCAACCCAAAGTTTTAACGTTGCGGTTAAATCATCGCCGAGATACGGCAATGGTGTGATGAGCAAAACATCCGCACCTGTTTTGGATGCTTCAATTGCTGTTGCAATTTTTTCCGTACTTCCGCCGACAACAAGCAGATCGACCTCTTCCACAATTGGAATCGAACGATCCGCAACGGTAACAAACCGATCTTCGGCAATCAGACCAGCAGAAATAAAGAAACAACAACTAAATAAAATAATAATGTTTTTCATAGTTTTTGGTTTAAAAAGGGATTGGGAGGGGTTAATATCAAAACAATGATTGCGAATAATGATTGAGAATAAAGTGTCGATAAGGACATTCTTCATACTTTAAAATTCAGTTTTTGAACACGAAATACACGGATCACACAGAAAAAAAATGACTAAAATTCTGTGTTCTTCCGTAATATTCGTGTTCAAAACAACAAAAACCAAACTCTCAAGAATGAGGAATTGATGACGAATAATGTTCTATTACAAAATTATTGTCAATCCAATTATCACTTTCATCATTATTCAGACAGTGATGATTTTACTTTTTTTTACTGGTTTTGGGAATATCAATTGTCAACGGTGGCGGATTTGCTCCTTCTGGAAAATGATAATCCATTGAAAAAGTTGGGAAAAGTTCTTTGGAGCCGGCGTCT
>JAIRTV010000231.1 GCA_031254675.1 Planctomycetaceae bacterium
GAAGATAGGCGTCAATTATTAGAAACAACAATACAATTAAGCAACGATCCAGGTGTTTACATGATTCCTATAAAATATATGACAGATGGTATCTTTCATATTGCACATATTGATGATGATACAAATAATATGGAATTGCTCGGTATTGATAAAAAGAATAAAAATGATTTTGAAGTGAGAGCAAAAAGTAAATTGACCGGAGTAGAATTTTATTTTGTAACTAATATTTCAAAATCACGCGAAAGGATAAAAACATATAATGACAATCGCAGGACAAATCCATTACTAAAAGACATCATTCCTTCTATTGTGTTATGGGAACTTTCTCCTGATACGATTAAAACAGTGAGAGATTTTGAAGAAAAAGGTTATCGACATTGGATAGAAGAAGTTACAAATAATACAATCATCGCAAAGTTTATCGAAACAAAAAATAATGAAGTTGTTGTTGAAACGCTCCACGGCAAACGAATAACTCTAAAAATAAATACACTCATTCAATGTGATCAAGATTACATCAAGGAAAGGAAAAGAAATTTCTTATAATATCTGAGATTTCTTCATTTTTGAGGAAATAGCGCAAATAGCACAAATAATCGAAATTAGCGGAAATAATGAACCAAACAACTGAATAATTATGCAATTCTTTGATCAGGGGACTTAACGACAATACCTTTTAAAGTGTATAATGCACGTAATCTTAAATTTCGTAATCGTTCCACAAAACTTTGGAAATATTTTTGCTGTGTTCCCATCAATCATTTGTAGGAATAAACGAATAAAATTATTTCGCCGTTTTCCATTGAACTCTCATGAGTATTACTCCAGATAAATCGAATCAGGAAATGTCGTCGATTCCCATTCTTGCTGAAATTCCGCCCGATCTTGTGTTGAAGCAAAAACTGGGTGACACTGTTGGTTGTGAAACATGGACTGTTTTTGATCGAACAAAAAAGAAAAAATTCGTGCTCAAACGAATTAAACCGCCGTTTTGCGGCGATCAAATGGTTTTCGAACGGTTCAAAAACGATTTGACGGCTTACGAACAACTACGAACAAACGGAACCGTGTTGCCATCGCTTTTGTTAATCGGGCAAAACACCGAAGGAATCTGGTATGTCCGCGAATTTATCAACGAAAAAAGTCTTGCGGAATTGGTTGCGGCAGGAAAATCCATGCGAGAACACGATATTGCTCGACGTTTTACCGCATTAACTGTTCTGCTGAATCAATTACATCAAAGTGGTCGGATTCATCGTTACCTAAAACCGACCAACGTTTTTTTTTCTGGACTTGATGATGCTGTTTTTGTTGATCAAGATGCCGGTAGTTTTCTTGATCCCGCGTTCACTCTCAATTCATACGACCCAACCGTATTCGGCTCAACCGATTTTCTCGCGCCGGAACAACATCAGAAATTAGACACCACAAAACCACTCGACGCCAAAACCGATTTGTGGAGTCTTGCGGCGTTGTTGGGGTTTGCATTAACCGGAAAAAAACCGTCGGAACTTCAATTCGATCAAATATCGAAATATTTTCAAAACCTAATTCTTGCCGTCTTGAAAGACAATCCGACAGAACGGAATATCACGCTTCCGGAATTTCTTACGGAATTGGAACAAATTGTTCGTCTTACTCGTCCCAGCACTTTTACTTCCGGTGCGACGGCTTCCGATTCACCGTCTGTAACAGACCAATCGCCGGTTTTCTCTTCGGCGCAAAAAGTTCAAACATCTCCTTCGGCGGTTCAAAACGCGGAGGTTTTGCCGGAAACCGCAGAATCTTCGACATCTTGCCCGTTGCCAGAGTCGTTGTCTGGAATATTGCCGTCTGGCGTGGATTGCCCGCAATGTCATACGCCGGTTCGTTTGACAACAGACAGACTTTGTCCGCAATGTGGTCGTCCGTACCAAGAACCGTGTTTGAATTGCCAATCGACCAACCCGTTTTGGATTCGCCAATGTCGGGGCTGCGGTTCTGACCTGGTTGTGCTGAAACAGAAAATGTTGGCAACACTCAATTCGCAAAAACAACAAATTCTCAAACTTCGCGAAACATACGGTCATGACCGTACATTGCCGTTACTAAAATATATGTCAACGGTTAATCATCCTGATTTCAATGGTTTCAAGGAATGGGCGAAGAGTATGACGGCGTTGATTCAAAAGGAACGCCGTGATATTAAAGCGTATGTTGATAATATTCGGATGCAAGTGAATGCCGCGATGACGGGACAAAAATACGATAAAGTGCAACAAATACTCGAACAAGTTCCGCGACCGCTTTTGGATGAACCGCTTCGTAAACAATACACGGAAGCAGGAGAGATTTTAACCGAAGTGGATTCGTTGATCCGAGAAATTCGTAATGCTATTTCGACAAAACGTTACAGTCAACTGTTGTCCTGTGTTCAGCGGTATTTGGAACTCAAAGCGAATGATCCGGAAGCGAAAAGTCTTCAACAGAAAATTGAAAAACTGACAACAATTACGTCGTCTAAGGGAACGAAATTGCGTCGGATTCCGAATGGTCGGTTTTATATGGGTTCGCACGATTCCGATGAATATTTGCGCAACAACGAACATCCGCAACATCGTGTTCTGATTACGCGGAATCTTTTTGTTGGCGTTTATCCGGTAACACAAGGCGAATTTATGCAACTGATGGGGTTTAATCCGAGTATTACGATTGACAACGAACTTTGTCCTACGGATAGTGTTACGTGGTATTCTGCGGTTGAATATTGCAACAAAATGAGCGAGTTGGAACAATTGTCTCCGTTTTACGAACTCAAGGCGGTTAAGCGACGGGTCAATGGAGCGATTGAAAAAGCGGATATTCTTGAACTTGGTGGGAATGGTTACCGTCTTCTGACGGAAGCGGAGTGGGAATATACGTGTCGGGCGGGCAGTATTACTCCTTGGTGTTACGGCGATCAGGTGATGGATGTGGGGGATTACGCTTGGTATTACGATAATTCCTCGATGGAAACACATCCGGTTGGCGAAAAGAAACCCAATGCCTGGGGATTGTTCGATATGCACGGCAATGTGATGGAATGGTGTCATGATTGGTACGGCGAATTTTATTATCAACAATGTTCGGAAGAGGAAGAAAACCCAAC
>JAIRTV010000240.1 GCA_031254675.1 Planctomycetaceae bacterium
CAATGGCAACACGATTTTCGCAGAATTGCCAACATCCGCGCCAACTTGTTACTATATTCTGATTACAGATGAGCGCGGTTGTCCTGTTAGTTCGCCGATCAATATAATACAATAATATCTCAACCTGTAATCTATCAGGAGAAATTTTATTTAAACACAGAAAACATAGAAGGCACGGAAAAATAAAAAATTCCGTGATCTTCTGTGTTTTCCGTGTTCAATCGCTTAATTAAGCGAAAAGATCGAAAATTCTACTTTAAGATGCCCCAATTCCGATTTGGAGCGTATCCGAAATTGTGTTATACGGTTATGATGCCGCTCTAAGAATTACCGGTTAGTCCGCAGGCTTGTTGTGCTCGCTGCAAGACTTCGGCGGCTTTTTTTCTGGCTCGCGCCGCACCTTCGGCAAGAATAGCACGAACCTTTTCCGGTTGAGCCGCCAACTCATCACGTTTTGCCCGCGCCTCAGCAAAATAAGATTCCGCAAGATCCGCCAATTCCTTCTTCACACCGCCATAGCCAAAACCACCTCGACGATAAGTCTCCGCAAGCATTTGAGTTTGCTCCGGCGACGCAAACAAAGAATATAACTCAAAAAGATGATCCCCTTCAGGATTTTTAGGCTCTTCCATCGGTCGGCTATCAGTCACAATCGACATAACCTTTTTCCGTTGAGCTTTCGGGTTTTCAAAAACCTCAACCGCATTGCCATAACTTTTCGACATTTTACCACCGTCCAAACCCGGAACCTTCGCCGTGTCTTTGACAACATACGCCTTCGGCAACACAAACACCTCACCAAACGAATGATTAAACGAACCCGCAATATCTCGACAAACCTCAACATGTTGTATCTGATCCTCGCCAACCGGAACCAATTCCGAATCATAAAGCAAAATATCCGCCGCCATCAAAACAGGATACGTAAACAACCCCGCATCCGCCGTCAACCCCTTCGACTTTTTGTCCTTGTAAGCATGACAACGCTCCAATATCCCCATTGGCGTTGTCGTCATCAGAATCCAACTCAACTCCGAAACCTCCGGAACCGCCGATTGAACAAAAAGAGTCGCACGATCAGGGTCAAGACCCAACGCCAGAAGATCAAGCGCCGCATCCAATGTGTTTTGCGTTAAACATTCCCTGTCACGCACCGTCGTCAACGCATGGAGATTAGCAATAAAATAAAACGCCGTCTCTTGACCATTCTGCAAATCAATATATTGCCGAATCGCACCAAAATAATTACCCCAATGGAATCGCCCCGTCGGCTGAATACCCGATAATATTCGCATAAAAATAAATGTAATTAGGTTGTGTCGGCGGCTTCGTGACTCTGTTCGGCAATCAATCGACGTTCGGTTTCCATCTCGGCAAACCAATGCCCCGCCTTTTCGAAAAGACAAAGCTTGTCAAGAATCGCCAACGCTTCGTCCGAACGTTGGGTGTGACGGTACAATGTCGCCAACATTAAATGAATCTCAATATCACGCGGATTCTTTTTGATCAACGGCAAAATCAACGACTCCACCCCAAACCAATCACCACGAAGATAAAGCAATATCGCTTCGCGAAACATTTTGTCGTTTTCGTCTGTTTTGGCAAGAGTGTTCCAAAACCGGCTCTGCAACATCGCCATCGCAAACAAGCCAAACCACGCACCAAAAAAAATAATCAATAAAATATTCCGTTGTCCGTTTGTGATGATTGCTGTCCAGTAAAAATTCGCCAACAACAACACGTCCAGCAATAACCCAAACAACAACGCAATCACCAAAAATGTCCAATGACCATATTGAACAATCCCTCGATAACCAGGCCAAAACGAAAACACTTTTTTTAGTTGATAATTGATAGTGGATAGTGGATAGTAAAAAAAAAACGCTTGCGCCAACTATCCACTAATCTGTTATCAACTTTATCGTTGATAACAAAAGATAGTTGATAGCGAAAAATTGATAGCGGAAAGTTGATAGCGGAAAGCAAAAAATCCGCCTGCGTCACTATCCACTATCAACTATCCGTTCTCAACTATCGATATACTCTTGTACTTTCTTCTTTTGTGATGGGGGAGCTGAGGTCGTCGGAAACAACCTGAACACTAATACGATGATCCCCATCCGAAAGACATTTCGCTGCAATTTTGTAAATCTTTTCGCCTTTTGCTTCGAGTTGGGTGAGCGAGTCGAAGGCAATAATATTGCCGCTGGTTTGGTGGCGAACAGGACCATCGGCTCGTGCGTAAGTGATTCCGTCGGAAAGATTCGCTCGAACTTTGACATTGCCGGCGGCTTTGGTTCCTTTGTTGGTAACTCGAATCTCATACACCGTCTCCCTGCCAACTTCAACCAAATTCGATTCGCCAATCACTTCAAACGAAATTGCCGGCAAACCGTCAATCACCATGGATTTTGTTTCTTCGGCTTTGAGGTTATTTTGTCCGATTCCTTTGAAACGAATCGAATGATCTCCGGTTTGCGACGGCAACACCACCAATTCAATTTCTCCCGCTTCTTGCGCCGGCAACTCCTCCAACGCCCAATGAACCGAATGCGTTTGCGGTTCGTAAACGCCACTTTGGTTCGTACTAACAAATTTAACCGCCACCGGAAGCGTCGCCACCAAATCAACATTTTGCGCCGGCGCAGAACCCTGATTGGCAACAATTAACCGATAAATCGATTTCCGCTCCAAAAACTGTTGAACCGCTCCATCAATACCAAGTTTCAAAACCGGAGCCAAAGCACGAATCGTTGTTTTTTCTTCGACTTCTAGATTGCCGTTTGCCTTGACAACCAACCGATTCACCAAATTCCCAGGACCAGTACAAGTAAGCGGCAAGGTCAACTTTTTGGCTTCTTTTGGTTTTAGGACATCAACATTTTTGTTGACAAGCACTTTTCCGTCTTTGTGATACAAACCGTCCGGCACATATTCTTCAAGAACAATACCGGTTGCGGTTGCGGAGCCTGGGTTGGAGATGGTGATTTCGATATTGGCAATTTGACCGAGTTGGACTTCCGGCGGAGCTTTAACGTCCACTTTAAGCATTGGTCGCGTCACCGAAATGCGAGCGGAAGCCTCCACACTATAATTGACAACCGCCACACTACCAATTTCGCCTTCGCGAAGAGGAAGAATCCGCATCTCAAGAATACTTTGGTCATTGGCATCAAGATTTCCAAGCGACCAAAATAATTCACCGGTTTCTGTTCGTGTTGCTTCGGGTGTTGTCGAAAGCAAACGAGTTCCTTGCGGCACACGGTCTTTGACAATAATATTTTTCACCGTAGAACGCCCAACATTACGCAAAATCATTCTAATATTTGCCGGTTCGTTAATTTTAATTTCCGAAGGAAATGTTTTTTCAAGAGTAACATGCGGCGTTTGACTTCCTTCCAAAACCGAAGGTCCCGGAATCCCTGTCCCCTCCGAATCTTCCAACCGACTCTGCGAAGAACGAATCGCAGAATCTTTGGTCGAAGCAAATGTCGAAGTGGTGGACGTGTTGAAATCGTGATTGGGATTAAATTCTCTATTGTTTTGCGAGTTGTTCCGCGAATTGTTTGATCTATTTTGTGTGGCAAGCGTTCGTTGTGGTGCTGTCGGAACCGGCGACACAACATCATTATTATTAATAGGCGGAACCGCAATCGCCGAACTTTCCGACTCAAAAGGATCGGCATTACTCAAGGGATTGGCGTTTCCCGTCAACGGCGCAGCCGGTAATTCGTGTGATTCCTGCAATGTTTCTGCTGTTTGGTGTTGAAAATGTTGTTCGGTTGCCGAAATCGAAGGCGACGTATTGAGTGGAGAGTTGGTTAGACGTTGTGGTTCCAACGGAGCCGGCGGTGCAGGTTGGGCAAAAGCCGAATCGCTACCAAATCCCACCGGTTCGGCAATATTTTGCGGCGACGAAACAGGCAACGATTCCTGCATTTCGCCAAAACCCGACGTGTTGCCGGCTGGCAAACCGGATGCGGGAGCGGAAAAACCGGAATTGGAATCGGATTGCATTGCGGTTTGCGCAATGGGCTGCGGTGTTGGCTGAAGCTTGGATCTAGTCGGAGGAGCAGGCAATGGTTGCGCAACAAGCGATTTCGTCGATAAATCGTTTCGAGTTCGTGGTTCTTCTCCTTCGGTTCGAAGCGGATTGGTGGCGGGAGCTTCACGCCGAACCAATTTACCAGGCGGAAGTTGACCGCGAATCACGTAATTCGATTCGTCAGAAGAATAAGGCGTCTCCGCTGCAAGAGCAATTTGCGATTCGCTCGGAGTGAAAAAATAATAAGCGGCTCCTTCGAAAAGAATCCAAGTAACACCGCCAACAATAATACAAAGAAAGAGACTTCCAATACCGAATGTCGATAATTTCATGGCTTAAACGAAGATGAATCATCCTGATAGCGAACAAATTGAAAACATTGTTATTTTCAAAGTTCGTTTGTTGTCATCTTGACAAAATCTTCCCGATACCCCAAACAATTTACTGACCAACAATCAGTTCACTAAGGCATCTGAAAATACGTTAATCGGAAGTCTAGCAAAAAATCCAAAATCAGAAAAGACCAATTTCTAAAAAAATTTCTAGCGTTCACAAACCGGTGCGTGAATTTCAACAAACGC
>JAIRTV010000294.1 GCA_031254675.1 Planctomycetaceae bacterium
ACCGGACAAATCTATACGGCAACCGAAGCGAAAGAAAATGGGCTTATTGATGAAGTTGGTTTTCTGGACGATGCTATTAAAAAAGCGATGGATTTAGCGGCGTTGACAGAAGACAATTCCAAAGCAATTCGTTACAAACCCAAATTGAGTTTTATGGACGCATTGCTTGAAAGCCGTGCCAAAACGAACCCGTTCGACACAAAAACTTTAGCCGAAATAACAACACCGCGTGTTTATCTCCTTTGTCCGTATGTTACACCAATGCCATGAACAATCATAGAAAACTTAACTTTTTTGGTAATAGTCAGTCTATCTTGCTTGCTAGAATGTTAGGTAAAATTATTTTCCGTATTTTTTAATGAGATTTTCGTTTTTTTGTGGGGCGTAAATTTTTTCATATAGATAAGTTTTAGGAGCGCAAACGTTGCCTGCAACACTAAAGTAACGTTTCGTTGTTCATCAGGTGGGCAACTTGTATTCCTAATAATCATCATTGTAACCGTATGAAATAGATCAATGAAAATTTCACTAAAAAATATTACTAAAAATATTAGTTCCTTTCAGCCAACAATTTTTCAAATGAAGTCTTTAAATATTGTATCCTTATCAATACATACATTGCGATCTATATGTTGTAAAGAAAAGGTGATTTGCCATATTTTAGTTGTGGCATTGATTTTTGTTCTAGTTTTGAGTAATTTGGTTTTTGCAACAGATTTTTCTACTTTAGCAATTCAAGCTGTTGAAGCATCTAAGAAATTGCCGGACAATGTTAAGAAACAGATTCTCGATGTTGTTAAAGTATCTCCGAATAGTAACCGTTGGAGTGGAAGTGCTGAAAAGTTAATGTTTGGAGTTGCTGTTACTAAGTTTGACGACGATGATGATTCCGATGACAAAAAATTAGTCAGGCAAAACGCCCACCTGACCGCATTGCAAGAAATGCTCTTTGCAAGACCGCTCTATGAATCCTACATGGAAAAGGATAAACGTCTCAAAGAATATAATTTTGTTCGTGATGCCGTGAAACAAGTTGCCGAAACATTACATGCCAAAGCCGAAATTACCTATATTGTTGATGAAACGCCGCAAATCAGTAATGGATTTGTTAGCATTACCGCCGTTGATAAAAGAGAAACGCTGATACAATTTATGGATGCTGCACCGCTTAAAGTTGTTCAAAAAGCTTACGCTGGAATATTGCACGTTAAGGCAAAACAGGAATTGGCTAAAAAGGATTACCAAGCGGCACTAAATTATTTGAAAGAAACAATTCCGCTTGGTGGTTTGAATGTATTACTACAACTTGATGCTTTTCGTTGCTTTTGTGCTTTGGACAATTTTGAGGAGGCAAAGCAATTTGCTGAACAATTATCGAAAGATGAAATATACGTTGCAAAGTTGTTTGGAGCCGCTTCCGGTTTTGATACTCCGGCGGCGAAAAAAATTAGAGAACAATTAGAAATCAAAATTCATGAAACCGAAAATGACATGTTGCTCAAAGAGTATTTCGGTAAGTAAATTTTTTAACCCTTATTTTTTAACCACAGAAACCACAATGAAAAAGATTTTCTCTTTAACAATTATTGTAATTTGCTTATTTGTAACGGACAATAGTTTTGCTCAAAAGGCAAGCGATTTCTTGCCGCCTGCTGCTGGTGGAAAGACGGAACCTGACCAGTCGAAAATTATTGCGACAGAAACGAATGCGAAGGAAAAGACGGCAATTATTATTGCGCAGACGATGCAGGATGGAGCCGCAAAATCTGTAGAATTGATGAGTGCTTCGGACGAATTTGATCCGCCGACTATTTCGACGGTTATTCTTCTTTCGGGCAAAATGGCGAGGCTTGCAACGGGCAGTTCAACGGTTATTGATCCAGATAAATTAAAAAATGAAGACCAAAAACGGGATGCTTTTCGTGATGCGGTAATGCGTGCTTACACGGAAGCCCAGGCAAATCTTGTCAAGGCCTTATCGGATAAAACGGTTGCAGAGTCTGCTGTTGCGATGATGGACAAAGTGGGAACAAAGGTTGGCGAAACGACGAGTAAAAATACTTTGAGGACGTTAACGGAAAAAATTGGTGAAAATTTTAATGGAACTTGTCGTCCGCGAATTTGGGGAGTTACGCAAAATGATGACGGACTGATTGAGGTTGCTGTTTATCATATTGAAGACGATAAAGACGCAACACGTATTAACGCAGGCAGTGATATTTTTACAGCGTGTCTTAATGCGGAATACAATAAAATTAAATCCGGTCGTTTGTTACCGGAAGGCGGAGAAATTTATCAAAATGCCAGTACTGGTGAATACTGTTATGTTGGTTACGCTAATTCGGTGATTTATCATAGTAATGACCGAGAAGATCAAGCCGAATCGATTCTTGATGCGAAAAGAAGTGCGACCATGCGGGCGCAAACCGCGTTGTTGGGAATAATGCATGGAAAAGGTTGTAAACGGATAACTAGTTTGGGAAGCACCGGAACACGTCGGAAAGGAACATTGGAAGGAATTACCGGCGGAGACGAACAAAACAACATACAGGACGGATTCAATACAACACAGGAAAGCAGTATCGTAACGGATATTGCTGTGAATGGAACACTTCCACCGGGTATCGAAATTCGAACGGTTAAAATCCCGTCAGGTAATTATTATTACGCTTTTGCAATGTATAAAACGAAAAAACCGGTTGATCCAATTAACGCCCAGATTAACAGTAACAGTAAATAACAGAGCAATGCAACAAATCGAATCCAATATTCCATCAATATCAGAAGCCACATCTGCGACAAAATGGTTTCGTTTTGTCATGGATATTCTTTGGGTTTTACTCATTGGAATTTTTATTGGTGAGGTTATTGGTACGCTTATAGGAATGTATTGGCTTAATACCGCACCAAAAGAAGCCCATACCCAAGTGCTATATGATGCCATTAAATCGGCGATGCCGAAAGGGATGTTTGCCGGTATGGTTATTACGTTATTGGTTCATTTCGGATTCCGTATCGTTGCCGTGTTTAAAGTTGCCAAAGTTGAAACAAGTAATGATGTTTTTCGAGCAAAATTCTTTATGTTTCGTAGCGAAAATAGATGGGTTGCACTTGAAAATCTTATACGGAGTTTTATTGGTGAAAGAATTGCGGAAAAGAATAATTTTGAATCATCCGATTTGGTTAAAGTTTCCTATCAACTTTGGGAGAAAGTACGGCTATGTAACAGTAGGATGTTGATGTTACCTATTTTTGTAATTTTAACATTAGTAACCTTCCCGCTTTTTTCATGCGTGTTACATTATACTTTGCATAACATAACGCCTATCATAGAAACATTTATTACCCAACAAGCAGATGTTACTCATGAAGATCCCGCGCGGCTTGCTAATGCAACGTGGCTTGTTATCAATTTAACGATATTTTTTGTGAACATTATATTCATTGTGCTTTGCGCTGCTATTGCCAACAAAGCAATAGCAAATATTGAACGTGCTAATGTTTTCAATTCTGAAAAAAGATTTGATGATTTTGGGTTAATGTTATTTTGGTTTGCGTTGATTGTGATCAGTTGGCATTGGCATGTCCGATTTTTTTCGTTTTTTCCGGAATCGTTTATTGCAACTTTTATGCTTTATGCAACAGGAATATTTTATGATGAATCAATCGGCTATGATGAGGCTACGATGAGAAATGTTTCGGAGAAAACAATTAAATGGTTTGCGATGCCGATTGTGGCAGGTTTGGCTGGTTTGTTTTTTCTGCCGAATAGTTGGATGAGTATTGCGGTAGTCGGATCAATGTTGTTTATAACGGCGTTTTTATTAACCAAACAACGCGGAATTCATCCCATGATTTCTATTGGATGCAAGGTATTGTTGGTTACATTCACTTGTTTTTTGTTGCGAAATTATGCGCCGTATTTTTTGACCGGTTCATATATTCCATTGAATATCGACGCATTTTTGATACTTGCTGCATGTTTTAGTGTCATCGGAATTTTTGCGGTTAAATACCGACAAAACAATAATAACATTGCCGTCTTTGATTTGAGCGATTATTTGAGTAAACTACTTTTACTTATGAGATACAGAAATCAATTAGAACTTTGGGTGGAACAAGGCATGCGCGGGAAAGATTTTGCGATTGTTAAACAGTTTCCAAGAAACATTCCACCTCAACCGCTTCTGAAACACAGATCAACACCAAAACCACCGAATCCAGAGCCGAAACAAATATCACCGTCGCCGCAATCGTCCAAACCGGTATTGCAACGACCATCGAATCCATTGACACCAACAACAACACCGACACCAACTACGCAGCCGACGCAGACGTCGGTAATACAGAAAGTTCCTGTACCGCCGATTGTACAAACAGTACCGGTGCCGCCGATACGATCACCGAAAAAATAAAAGAACAGGAGAGATTTTTGATGGATATTTTAATCAAGTTTGTACGTTACAATCCAGTGATACTAGGCGTTGCGTTGGTTTGTGTGATTTTTGTCTGTTACCAACTGAATGCTTTTACGCTTGAAAAAATCCGTTTGGATGAATTGCATCAAAGCGGGTACGAAGAAATTACTGTAGTAACGGAAGGTGAAGGTGCAACTCCGGAAAAAGCCGAATACGACGCAAAACGTTTGGCGAATAACAAAATTTATGGAGAAAGAGTTGCAGGAAAAACGACATCGGGTATGTCTTACAACAATGGAGTAAGAG
>JAIRTV010000037.1 GCA_031254675.1 Planctomycetaceae bacterium
GGCAGTGCAAGCCGCCAGAGAAGCCGCGCGACGTTCGCAATGCCTGAACAACACCAAACAACTCGGTTTAGCGTTTCACAATTTTCACGTAACGCAAAACCGTTTCCCTGCCGGTTCCAATGATCCGATTTGGATGAGTTACAAAAAAGCAAGTAACCCGTCCACAACAATCAATAACGTGAACATCATCGGATTTCTGATGACGTTGGCACCGTTTTACGAACAGCAGGCGATTTATGATGCCGTCTCGGCGGAATGTGCCAAGTATGCGGCAATGAATCCTGATCCCAGCGATTACAACGCCGTTCATCCGGGAAACGGAGCGGTTTATCGTGAAGCGGTTATTGCCAATTTACGTTGCCCGTCGGATGCCAATTCTTTTGTGAAAGGCAATGATCTTGCTCGAACAAGTTATCATGGTTGTTGGGGCGATCTGATTTGTCAACACGATGAACAATTCGTGCGTGGTGTTTTGGCTCGCGGCGATTATATCAAAGTTGATTCCGGTTCCATTACCGACGGAACCAGTAACACAATTGCCGTTTCCGAATCACTCTGTGGTCTTTACAACGATATTAATGAACCAAAATATAAAATTGGTGTTGTTCAACTTACTTCTTCGACCTTTACGCCAGAAGATTGCCTCAAACAAAAAGGAAACGATGATGAAGTCATTGCCTCGGCAGCATCAATGACTTATGGGAAAAAAGGTTGCCGTTGGGCGTCGGGACAAATGGGATATTCCGGTTTTCAGACAATTTTGCCGCCAAACTCGCCGTCTTGCGCCACCGATGGAACCTCCACCGCAACATCATGGATATTGGAACGAAAAGGTGTCCATTCGACCAGCAGTTATCATAGTGGTGGAGTTATTGTCGGCATGCTCGACGGCTCCAGCCGATTCGTTTCCAACTCCATTGATTGCGGTAACGATTTTACGCAAAATCCGGCAATTAGTTTTTCCAAAAAATCACCGTTCGGAATTTGGGGAGCCGCCGGAACAATTAACGGCGCAGAATCGACAACATTACCGTAACCGATAATCCTTGTCTCTATTCCGAAAGAGCAAAAACCTCGCCTTTAGAGCGTGTTAGGAATTGGTGTGGAGTCATATTTTGTAATTTGAACGAAAAGCAGTTGCCCAATGACTCCATAACAGTTTCAGATACGCTCTAACAAAATTCCCGTTTTTATGTCCAATTTGCCCTTATTTTGGCGAAAATTCAATGTTTTTATTCTACAGTGTGAGTAACTTAAAACTGTTTAAATATTGATCCTATGTTTAAAATTATATGAATCGGTATAGCACCAGCTGTTGCCATCATCTCAGGACGAAACAAAGAATTTTCAAAGATTAAGTTATAAACAAAGAAAAGAAAAAAAATTACTAACCAAAAAATTACTAACCACCAATATTCAGAGATTACAAACAAATGTAAGATTTTCTTCCGTCTTTCTTTAATGATATATTGAAATAAGATATATCGAAACAATATAATAGATAAATCAATTACTGCCACAATAAGAATACCTACCAGGTTTATGTTGCTTGCAATCATTGATTTTCTTTGTTTCATCAGTCGTAGATTGATCATTGAAAATAGTTGTAATAATATACTTTCTTTTTTCATCATTGACCTTCTATGACCGCCTATGTAAAAAATTCTACTCTCAATACCTGATGTGTTCTAAACACCGATGATTGCGCCGAATTTGCAGGTTCGTGCGCATTCGCCGCATTTGATACATTTTTCTGCATCGATAACATGTGGCATTTTGCGTTCACCGGTAATCGCTCCAACCGGACATTTTTTGGAACACGCCGTACAACCCTTGCATTTATCAGCAAGAATTTCAGGTCGCGCCAAACTCTTACATTGTCCGGCGGGACAACGTTTCTGGAAAACATGCGCATCCAACTCTTCACGAAAATGACGAATCGTTGACAATACCGGATTTGGTGCCGTTTTGCCAAGAGCACAAAGAGAACCTTTGGAAACCGTTCGAGCAACTTGATCCAGAATATCCAACGTCTCCTGAGTACCGTTGCCGGCAATAATATCGTCCAACAATGCCAACATCTGTTTCGTCCCTTCACGGCAAAGTAAACATTTTCCACACGATTCGTTTTGCGTAAATTGCATAAAAAATCGCGCCATCTGAATCATGCAAGTTCCTTTGTTCATCACAACCAACCCGCCGGAACCAACCATCGCTCCAACCGTTTTCAACGAATCAAAATCGAGCGGCAAATCAAGATGTTCCTGCGTCAAACAACCACCGGAAGGTCCACCAATCTGAACAGCCTTGAAATAATCGTTTGAAATATCGCCTTTGTTGTCAATCACGCCACCGCCGACATCGAAAATAATCTTGCGTAACGTTGTCCCAAAAGGAACTTCGATAAGACCCGTATTAACGACATGACCCGTTAGAGCAAATGTTTTTGTTCCGGGTGAACCGTCAGTTCCTACCTTGCGATATGTTTTTGCGCCTTCGAGTATGATGAACGGAATCGCAGCAAGAGTTTCGACATTATTGATGACGGTTGGTTTGCCCCATAAACCGCTTTGTGCCGGAAACGGTGGTTTTGGGCGTGGCATTCCACGATCACCTTCAATCGACGCAATCAACGCTGTTTCTTCACCACAGACAAACGCTCCGGCACCTTCCATGACATGAATACGAAACGAACGACCTGTTCCAAAGATATTGTCGCCTAAAATGCCGAGTTTTTCCGCATCGGCAACCGCCTTGCGAACTCGTTGTACCGCAAGCGGATATTCGAGACGAACATAAATATAGCCTTCTGTTGCTTCGATACCCCGTGCCGCAATCATCATTCCTTCAAGCACACAATGTGGATTGCCTTCCATGACGCTTCGATCCATGAACGCGCCCGGGTCACCTTCGTCGGCGTTGCAGATAACATATTTGATCGGATTCTTTTCTTTGAGGGCAAACTTCCATTTTTTTCCGGTTGGGAAACCGCCGCCGCCTCGCCCGCGAAGTCCGGAAACTTCAATCTCCTCACAAACTGTTTCTGGAGTCATTTCCGTCCACGCACGCCGTGCTGCTTCATAACCGTTGTTCGCAACATATTCGTAAATGTCTTCCGGCTCAAATATACCGCATGCTTTAAGCGTAACCCGTGTTTGTTGCTGATAAAACGGAATATCTTTCTGTCCGGTACATTTCCGATTTTTATTGTGCCGATCAACATAGAGAAGACGTTCTATAATTCCTTTGTTTTTGATGGAGGTTTCGACAATCTCGTCAACATCGGAAACTTTGACATTGGTGTATAAAATACCGTCGGGATTGATACTCAAAAGCGGTCCCATTTGGCAAAAACCTTGGCAACCGCTTTTGGAAAGACGCAAAAAATCGGTAACTCCATCCGGTTCGCCATCTTCGTAACGGAGTTGAACCTGAACATTGATTCCAATCTCTTGAACTTTTTTCTGAAGAGCATGAAACACATCGAGTGAACCATTGGCAACACAACCGGTTCCGGCGCAAATAACAACTCGCCGGTTGGCATGTTTCATGGCGCGATTAAACTGTTCGGTACAATTTTGTAAAAATTCTTTTGTGATTGACATGAGGCAGAGAGTTTGAAGGGTTGGGTGGTTCCGTGTTTG
>JAIRTV010000397.1 GCA_031254675.1 Planctomycetaceae bacterium
GTGGCACTGTGTTCCACCGCCGGTAATACT
This sequence comes from Planctomycetaceae bacterium, assembly GCA_031254675.1. GTDB lineage: Bacteria > Planctomycetota > Planctomycetia > Pirellulales > Thermoguttaceae > WRKP01. The sequence goes on from JAIRTV010000397.1 coordinate 31, forward strand.
CATCGTTACTCTTAGCAAATTAGCAAATTAGAGAAAGAGCCGAACAATCACAAAAGAATTTCGCAACGATATTATCTTGCTGTATTATCGGAACGATTTAACAGCTCCGGTAACAACTCCCCAAATGTCAAGTTGGGATTCTTCGGAAATTCGCAACGATTTGAATTTGGGATTTTCGGGACGCAATTCAATAGAGTCGTTACGAATAATCAACCGTTTTACCGTAAATTCGCCGTCTATAACAGAAATAACAATATCACCGGAAATAGGCGACAAACTTCGGTCAACAATAAGAAGATCACCATCAAAAATTCCCGCACCAATCATCGAATCACCACGAACTCGTAGAAAAAAAGTGGCTTCAGGATGTTCGATTAGGTAAGCAGTCAAATTAAGACTTCCACCGGATTGATTCTCCACCGGAGAGGGAAAACCCGCCGAAACACCATCCAACCCAACCGGAAAACAAGACAAATTCGATGACTCAAAAGAATTTTTCATAAAATGAATTCAAACCATTGCCACAAAATGATAAACACAATCCTATCAAATTGTTTCATAAATAATTCAGAATAATCGTTCAAAATTTGCGGTAAATATAGTCAGAATACCAATAAGGACCAACCGTATTCAAATCAATTCCTTGAAAAGAAAGCTCGTCAAGTGCCCGCGTGGATTTGATATCGCCTTGAGCATCTTTATAAAGAATCCAAACTTCGGTCGGATCCATTTGATCAACTAACGTAATCTGATTTGTTGTCACCAAAAATTGTGTTCCGCCTTTTTCATTGACAAAGTGTCGCGCCATATCAACGAACACTTTCATTTGTTCTTCATCCATATACGCGGCGGGTTCTTCGATTCCAATGAGCGGTATGGGAACCGGATCTTCAAACAGAAGTATATGGAAAAAAAGCCGAAGTAATCCTTCGCTTACCTGATCCGCATAAAACGGAGTCTCTTGACCTGTCATAAAAAACGAAAGAATTTGTCGTCCGGATTCGTTGGCTTCACAAGTAATCTTTTCAACACCCGAAAGCCGACCTGCGATAACATTCAAAATTTCCTTAAAGTCAGAGCCATGTTTTCCGCGAAAACGTTTGATTTCCGAGACGAGCGAAGTTCCTTGGTGTGGTTTGTGTAATCGTGGAGTAAGACCGGAGGCATTGTCTGGAAAATAACAAGCATAATGAAACTGATCCAAATGTCGTTTTAATTGGGGAACATCCGGTAGATTTTCATAATTGGCTAATGTTGCTAGTGCGAGATGTTTGTTATCGGTTCGTTTGACAAACTCCAACTCTGACACGCCCGCTCCATACCATGGATTGAGGTGTCGCATTGACCGTTCGCCATTTTGAAACAGAAGAATGGGAGTAACGTCATTACGTTGGTTATTTCGGTAAACGAGAGCTTCTGTTTCGATATAAGCGTACTGTGTTCCGGCTTTTTTTTCGATATTGACAGCATAAGTGAGTGGAGTTGGTTCGGAACAGGCTCGATAAATTAAACCAAAGGAGATAGGACCTTCACTACCGCGAGAATGAATTGCGTCAAAACCACCACGCCGAGCAAGAGCCTCATCCAACCCGCGTTCCAAACAATCCGAGATAAAAGAAAAAAGATCAAGAATAGAACTTTTGCCGGTGCCGCTTGCACCGATGAAAGTGGTGAACGGGGTCAATTCGTACGGCGACAAGTCAACACCAATATCCATGACCATCGCCTGCTGAAAACTGGAACCAAAGGCAACCTGTTTCAGACATTTATAATTCTTGATCCAAAATCCTTCGATGATAGGAAGTAACACTCTGACACTCACAAGAATCCATATTCATATCTTTCCTCCGCAGACACAACTAAATGCGCCGGAACAGAAATAACAATCCCTGTAATTATTTCACAATTCGCCGGAAAGTCAATAGATTTGCGGCATCTGAATTTTCACTAGTTTGCTGTGGGTGTTCTATCTGTACTGATTGTAACGAACTTGCTTGCAATGAAGCCATTCGACAACGATTCCAACCGAGTCAACTGTTGCCCGATAATAGACTTTTTCGCTAACCTTCCCTAAGACAGGATTCAACCTTTCTTTTCAGGCGGACAACCTCTTGACGAAACATTGCCTACCTCGTTTACCGAAATTAACACACCGCCCCGCGAACACCGGGGAATTTTTACTTGATTTTTTTCGATTTGCATGTACATTGATTATACATATTGAAACGATGGACGCAGATACAGTAAATTTTCGCTCTTTGACAATTAGATTAGAAAACATGTTTTGTAGCGGTAAAAGGGATTTTGTTGCCCCGTTAAAATCGTTATAATACGAAAAATGTTGCGTTAACTGAACATAACCTACATTATCGGACGTAACCGAATCAGTCAAATCACTGTTAAAAACGGTACAGAACAAGAGTTATATTTCACATTCGACGGTCACGGAAGCACTAGAGTCTTGACAGATTTCATCGGTGCTATCGTTGAACTCTATGCCTTCGACGCTTACGGTAACGCAATTGGTTTCGACCCATCTGTTGCGTTAACTGAATTCCTGTACAGCGGTGAACAATTCGATTCTAAAATCGGTCAACAGTATTTACGTGCAAGATATTATGATCCTGCAACAGGG
>JAIRTV010000478.1 GCA_031254675.1 Planctomycetaceae bacterium
CTTGCCGCTTCACTTGCCGCTAATCAAACGGAGTATGATCGGTACAAAGCAGCATGTCAAACTCCGGTTTCGACATTCAATTGTCCTTCCGATCCTGAATTGACACAGAAAACTCTTAAACCAGGTTCCAGTCCTGCCAATGGCGATGCAACAACAAGATTTGCTCTATCGTCCCAAGTCGCTATATCTGGGCGAAGTTTAGGGATTGTCTATTACGGTGGACAAGGAACCGGAGGTTACACCATCTATCCTTGGTTTGGCGACCTGCCTCCTAGTTGGATGGGCATTTTGCATATTGTGGGAAATAATCTCACAAGTTCAGGGTATTCCAGTACGACAGGGTTTTATGAAGGAGTGACACGGTCTTTTAGCAACAAAAATTTTAGTTCGATTACAGATGGTTCCAGTAATACAGTCATGTTAGCTGAACGACATGTTATGCCAGACTATCCTACTCGAAGTGCTTTTTGGGCTTTAACTTATGCTTCGTATAGCAATTCGATGGCAACACCGTTTGCTGGAACTTTAGCGGTTCAACAGCGAGATGTTTGTCTTGCTGGAGTTACGGGAATGGACGCAGCTCAAACATGTATCAACGGAGTCGGCGCCAATCATGTTAGCGGCATGAATACAGGGATGGGGGATGGTTCTGTTAAGTTCCAATCGGACAAAATCAATCTCGATATTTGGTGTACTTCGGCATCAGTAAATGACGGAGGACAAATCGAATTACCGTAATACAATAAAATCAATGTAACAAATACAAAATTGTCGAACCGGTTGTTGATCTTCCGGTTCGATTTCGTTCATTAAAAAATCTCTTGTTGTCATGGAATAGACAACATCAGAAAATATAAATCGTCGTTGAATGTCAATACCGATAGACTCCGAATCTGGAATCGTAACCTAAACTTGGAGAAAATCGAATCACTATTTAAAATTTCAAAATAATCAAATGAAAAAATTATTTTTATTTTTTGTTTTACTTTGCGCGGTTGGATGCGGTACAAAAATTGTTTCCGTTTCAGGAACAGTAACACTGGACGGAAAACCTATTCAAAATTGCCGCGTTTTGTTTCAACCCAAAACGACCAATACAACAGAAACATTAGCCGATCCCGCTTCCGGTCTCACTGACCAAAACGGCAAATATCGGTTGTTGTCGTTAGGTAGAAAACGCCGATCAGGAATTGCTCCCGGTGATTATATTGTTAAATTTGGCTGGCAAAATCCAGATCAAACAATAGATGAAACAGCACAATATCAGCCGCCACCGTATAAACTCCCTGCAGAAATTCAAATAAAAGGATTGCCTTTTACTGTTACGGATGACGGAACAACTAACGCCGATTTTCAATTTGTCAGTAAACCGTAGCAATAAATCGGAAAAACACTTGACGATGACAAAGCGTCGAAATAGTTGTGCGGCGAAAATGTTGTCAACACGTTTTTAGGAAATTTTGGAGGAAACTTGCCGACCACCCGCTTGTTGACAACCCAAATTCGTTTCGGTAAGATATTTGTCTTTGATTTGTTCGTCCGAATTGTAATTGATAGAAATTTGAGGAACAAATGTTACGGTTTGGACGTTCCGCTTAACAATAAAATAACAACAGGGAACTTTAATAATGAAATTAGTTGCAAAAACATTCGTATTGGTTGGAATAATTTTTTCGATGCTTTCAACAGTTTGGGCGGAAATCGCTTTGCAAGAAGGATTTCTGAATCCGCCGGAATCCGTGCGTGTCGGTGTTTACTGGTATTGGATCAACGACAATATCTCACGCGAAGGAGTTGTGAAAGACCTCGAAGCAATGGCAAAAGTCGGAATCACTCGCGCTTATATCGGCAATATCGGTGAACAAAGCGGCGATTACGGTCAGCATAAACTCCTCTCCGACGAATGGTGGAATATTACGCACGAAGCAATGAAAACCGCAACACAACTCGGTATTGAAATCGGTATGTTCAACAGTCCGGGTTGGAGTCAATCAGGCGGTCCTTGGGTAAAACCAGAACAATCAATGCGCTATCTCGCATTTTCCGAAACTTATGTTCACGGACCAAAAAAGTTTTCCGAAAAACTCCCAACACCCGGAAACGATTTCCAAGACGTGAAAACATTGGCGTTTCCGAAACTGAAAACAGAAACACAAACAATCAGTCTTGACAATCCCGAAATCAACACAGAATCGCCAACTGTTACATTGAAAACAAATTTCACGCCCCGAAGTATCACTGTTCACGTCAATAAACCCACAACCGCAACAATTGATATTCAAACAGGAAACAACGAGATTTTTCAAACAATCAAAACCGTTAAACTTGACCGAAGTAATCCGGCGTTAAATGTTGGATTTATACCGTTTGCTCCATCCGTGTTCGCGTTGCCGGAAACAAACACGCAAACGGTTCGTCTTGTATTTTCCGGCTTTCGCGGTTCTGTCTCTAAAATTGAAGTTTCCGCGTCTCCAAAAGTTGAGTATTATGCGGAAAAGGAACTCGCCAAAATGTGGCCAACTCCGTCGCCGCTTTGGGACGCTTACCTATGGGCAGAACCTCCCGCGTTGCCGCCGACAATAGAAGAAAATTCGCAACTCGTCATAACACCGAATCAAATTATTGACCTCAGCGATCGTCTTGAGAAAGATGGAACACTAAATTGGGATGTTCCCGAAGGCGAATGGGTCATTCAGCGAACCGGAATGTTGACAACCAATGTGAAAAATTCACCCGCAACCGCCGAAGCAAAAGGACTCGAAACCGACAAAATGAGCAAAAAACATATCGTCGCTCATTTTGACGCTTATCTCGGGAAAATTTTTGACCGGATTCCCGAAGAAGATCGGAAATCATTCAAAGTTGTTGTTCAAGACAGTTATGAAACCGGCGGTCAAAATTGGACGGATGATTTAGTTGATGAATTTAAGGGACGTTATGGTTACGATCCGACGCCGTTTATTCCGGTGTTAAATGGTCGTGTTGTCGGGAATCCCGATCTTTCTGACCGTTTTCTTTGGGATTTGCGACGAATTATTGCGGACAAAGTGGCGTACGATTATGTTGGCGGTTTACGCGAAGTGTCCAACAAACATGGATTGACAACATGGTTGGAATGTTACGGTCATTGGGGATTTCCGGGCGAATTTCTCCAGTACGGCGGGCAATCGGATGGTGTGGGCGGCGAGTTTTGGAACAATGAAGGCGGTCTCGGAAGTATCGAAAATCGTGCGGCTTCGTCGTGCGCCCATATTTACGGAAAACAGCAAGTAACCGCCGAATCGTTTACCGCCGCCGGAAAACCGTTTGAACGTTATCCCGCATTGCTGAAACAACGCTGCGATTGGTCGTACACCGAAGGAATTAACGAAACACTCCTGCATTTGTACATTCATCAACCGTATGAAAATCGGACTCCCGGAATCAATGCGTGGTTCTCAACAGAGTTCAACCGAAAAAATACGTGGTTTTACGAAATGAAACCGTTTGTTGCGTACATGCGCCGTTGTATGTTTCTGTTGCAGCAAGGACTCAATGTCGCCGATGTCGCTTATTTTATTGGCGAAGACGCTCCGAAAATGACCGGTGTTTGCGATCCTCCGCTTCCAAAAGGATATGCGTTCGATTACATCAACGGCGAAATTTTACGTGATCGGTTGAGTGTTCGGGACAATAAACTCGTTCTGCCGCACGGCACAACTTACCGGATTCTGGTACTCCCAAAACAAAACACAATGCGACCGGAACTTTTGCGAAAACTTAAACAACTTATTGAAGATGGTGCGGTTGTTTTAGGAACACCACCCCAAAAATCTCCCAGCATGCAAAACTATCCGGCATGCGACGACGAAGTACAAAAACTTTCAGCGGAAATTTGGGGCAATGTTGACGGGAACAACGTAAAATCGCGACAAGTTGGCAAAGGATTGATTCTTTCCGGTATGACGATGCAAGAAGCGTTTGATTTGATTCGTGTGAAACCGGATTGTGCGATTGTTTCTGTAACGTCAGATCATGTTACTGATCAATCCAATATTTTGTATGTTCATCGAACGGTTGACAATACGGAAGTTTATTTTGTTACGAACCAAATCGGCAAACCGGTACGTGCTTCGTTGCAATTCCGTGTGAAAGGTTTCATACCGGAATGTTGGGACGCCAACACGGGTGAAATACGAACTCTTCCTGCATTTATCCAGCAAGATGATTTAACGAAAGTAGAATTGAAACTTGACGCTTTTGAGAGCCGGTTTATTGTGTTTCGTAAACAAGGAACTCCGAAAAGTGACGATATTGAGGTTAATTTCCCGACGCCCAAAGTGTTGACAACGCTTGGCAATTCATGGAAGGTCCAATTTGATGTTGCGCAACGTGGTCTGGAACAACCGGTAACATTTGAAAAGTTGGAAGACTGGACAAATTCGCCGGATGACGCGATCAAATATTATTCGGGAACGGCAATTTACACAACGACTTTTGATATGGACAAGGTGGATGTTGACACGCAGTATTTTGTGAATCTTGGTGCGGTTCACGTTATTGCGGGGGTGAAAATCAATGGTCAAGATGCCGGAACTATTTGGACTTCGCCATGGCAAGCGGATATTACGAAGGGGCTCAAATCGGGAACAAACCAACTCGAAATCCGTGTTACAAATACATGGGTCAACCGACTCATTGGCGATAGCCGTTTGCCGGAACAAGAACGCAAAACATGGCTAACTGTTAATCAGTTTAAACCGGAACAAAAACTTGTTCCGTCGGGATTGTTGGGATCTGTAACCATTCAGAGTGTCCAACAACAACCGGAATAAAAACACACAGTACGCACAAAATATAATCGTTCAAAAAAATCATTGCCTCAAACAAAATTTCAGAGCGTATTAGTACGACTGCGCAACGATATATCGCAATGAGTTTTATAATAAATAGTTATATCAATTCAATCGGTTCACCAAAGAACGATTTTTGAAATTGAGTTTCCATTGAGAGTCGTGAATAATGACTTATTCGTTCGTGATTGATAACGCTATTTTCATGCCTGATTTTTTAGGAGTAAAAAATACATGTCGATTTTGGCAAAATTCCACTAAATAATTACAAAAATTATTTTTGTTTGTTTTGTTTTAATTGGACATTTTCTCTAACTTAACATGACAAAACAGGCATAATTTGGTACTGTCCAGAATTTATTGTTTCTCTGTCTTTAAGTATTTAAAACAAGATATTAAGGTAGGTGATGTTTCGCACCCACCATCACATTAGCGATAGCCGACTTGAAGCAGTGTACGGCAGGAAATCAAATTCCAAACTGTTCGGCAACATCAATTTCCGTCCGAACAACATTACTTAATAATGTTGCCGATTGTGTTGCGAATATTTCCTTTTCCGGTAATTGTTTCGTTTTGTTGTCCTTCCGGTTCACGAACAGTAACACTATTCAGGAAAAGCTGGTCAATGGTTCCGTGATTAACAATCAATTGAAGTGGTGTTTCCGAATTATTGACCTGTTCGACATCGCGAAGCCGCAGATTTTTGACGTTTGCCGTTTTGTCAATCAAAATGGTTGGAGCGGCATGGGACATCCATTCACGGCGTGAAATATTTTGTATCGATAAATTTTCAACCAGAGCAGTGGACGCAACCCAAACAATTGCATGACTGCGACGGGCTTCTTCATCCCAAGGTTTCGGTTTAACATCTTTTTCAAATTGTTTCGCCGAAAAAACGCCGTCAATGACAATGTCTTCAAACACCGTCGGTTCACCAGGATGAACATTGTGATGAGTGAATGAAATACCGTTGTAGCGGAATGATCCGAAAATATTTGAAATGCGAACACGTTTTACCGGATGTCCTGCCGAAAGTAATCGTACCGCTGTGTAACCATTCGTACAGAAAATCCCATCAATCTGGATATCGGTAATTGGTCCTTTGGATATTTCGAAAATCTCGGAATCGTTGGCATTGAGAGCGACCATATCGTCGTTTGTGTTACCTTGAATATTTGTAACACGTCCCTGACTACAGTTACCGGCAATATGAACTCCATCCATATTGGGACGCTTTCCGTTACAGTCAAAAATAATATCCTGAACGGTGAACCATTGAATCTTACCAAGATGGATTCCGAATGTTTCCGAATCTTTAATCGTTAATTTTTCGATTCGTAAATTATTAACGTTCAGAAATAACATCACGCAACCGATATATTTATTAGGACTAAATGGTTCTACTCGTTTAGCGTGATCATGGTAGATACAGGTTTGTGTGGTATTGTTTCCGTCCCAGATACCACCGATGACTTGAATATTTTTGTTTCCATTTTCAAAATCATCATTGACCAGCATGTACTGACACGCTCCATCGGCAAGACGCACAGTTGTATTCGGATCAAGCCGTAACGTCTGATTAGAGTGAATCCGTAACGGTTTACTGATCAGATAATGTTTTGACGGTGGCGGTAAATACACCGTATTCACTCCGGTGTCAAGCAACGCTTGAATTGCCGCCGTGTCATCGGTCATTCCATCACCAACCGGTTGTGCTTGAGCAAAAACCGGTAAAATTGTTGCACAAAAAACGAGACAAAATAAAATACGTTTCATAATTAGTAATTGGGGTTAGAGTCATAAAATTGGTTAAGGTTTATTTGGAAAATCTTTCAAATCGACAGTCAATTCACCGCCATTTTTTGTTTCGACATTGATTTTCAGCGGTGTCGAAACCGAAACGGTCAACCATTGGGGAATCACCCGAATTTTTTCCAATTCTGCTTCCCGTTTAGTCAAATAGTCATTTAATTCTTTACCGGAAAGTTTCGAATCATCAACACCGTCCGGCGGCAGTTGAACCGGTTTGTCGATAGTAACTCTGTAATTTCCGATAGGAACACCGGATTCTTTGTAATTAACAAAATGAGTTTGGATTTTGGCAACACCTTGAGCGTTGGTTAATCCCATGAAACTTAACGTACCATTTCCTTCAAATGAATGAAGTGAAACATCAATTCCTTCCTGCGGTATTCCATCTTTAAGAACAATAATTTGACAAGGAACGGTTGTCGGTATTCTTTCTGGTCGTTGCTGACAACCGAAGAAAAAAACAGTAACTGCAATAAGGAAAAGCATAACAAAAATTCGTACAGAATACATCATTGTAATTTATTATTGTTATAAAATAAAAATTGTTTAATGTTGTTCAAAAAGAAACACTTTCACCACCGTCGCGTGAACCGAGTGCGCCCCACGTTCCAAACCGCGATGCTCCTGAACTCACTGCGGCATTAGCGGTACCGGCGTCAATAGTTTCAGAAATAAAACGAACAGAACCGTCTGCTAAACTTATATTGACGCCGCCTTTGTGATTGCTTGTCGGTGTGAAAATACCAATATCGCCGTTGGTACGATTTAAGCAAGCCGGAGAATTGGGCGGCAAAACCGTGTGAAAACCACTATTCAAAAAATGTCCGTCAACAAAATTCCAACCGAGCCATCCCCAATAATCAGTAGGATTTGTAACACCCGTGATAGATGCTTTGTATTCATTTCCGTTACGTGTATCAAGACAAATACTACGGTCAGAAAGATATTTATTTTGATCCGTACCGGAAAACACACTTCCTATATTATTGATCGCTCCGTTAATTACCAACATTGTTGTTGAAGTTGCGCTGAGAGCCCGTTCGGCAAATAAAGCGGTGTTACTTGTTCCGTCGGTAATGACGTTTAAATTGTACCATGTACGATAACCAAAAACGCCGCGTCCCAAACTGATATACCCAGTATTACCAAGAGAACTGTTCGAGGTAACGAAGGAAGCAGGGCTATCACCAAGATTCATGTGGTAATTTGTTCGTCCTGTTTCGTAAGGATCCGTCCGCATTCTACCGTTACCGTCAGATGGACAAAGTAATGTTGTAACTTGAATGAGTTTAGGATTGTTAAGTCCGCCTCCTTGTGTAACAACAGACGAAACGGGACGGTCAGAAGAATTGTAAACATCTTCGGTGCGAAAACGTCCATAAAGCGAATCTTGTTCCATAAACGGTAACAATGGAACCAAACCACTCCAACGGTCTAAATTAGACGCGCTAGATGTTTTTCCAACTACTTGTCCACTTGCGGAGACAAGACCTTGATAAGTATCGTGATAATTGTGACAAGCGATACTCAGTTGTTTTAAATGGTTTGTACATTGCATTCGTCTTGCGGCTTCGCGCGCCGCCTGAACTGCGGGCAACAGAAGAGCGATTAACACGCCAATAATCGCAATCACCACAAGAAGTTCGACCAACGTAAAGCCGAATCGTGAAGAGCGAATCGAAGAGAAGAATTTAGTGAAAAAGCGTTGGAAAACCGACCACTTTCCACTATCCGCTCTCAACTCTCCCCTCCCTATAGCCCCCCCCCCCTGCTTTACGCAGTTTACCAAATTTAACATTTGGATTTTCGCAAAAAATATTGCGAAAATCCCGACAACACATTTGACTAAATTTTCCATTGTTATACTCCTTATTTTCTAAGGTTTTACAAAATTGATCGCGAAACGCTTTACTGAAATTCAGTAAAATAAACGCAGCACGATTAAACTAAGTTTCATAGTTTAGGTTAAATAGAATAAAATGTCAAGCGGAACTTTTGACTTTTAAAAAAATTTTGGCGTCATAATTCAGTGGAAAATATTTTTTGTAATGAATTGGACTGTTGAATTGAAATTGGACGAAACGTCTTGTCAAGTTGCTATCTTGTGGTAAAATTCAACGAAATTTAATGTTTGATTCACTTTTTGTAGTACCCTGATGTCCGAAAAAAAAATTGTCTCAGCGAAGCGTCGTGTTTCTGCGGAAGAGATGGCGAAGTCGCAGAAAGAAATTTCCGTTAGCGAGTTTTTTGCCAAGAACCGTCATCTGCTCGGCTTCGATAACCCACGCAAAGCCCTGCTCACAACTGTTAAAGAAGCCGTTGATAATTCTCTCGACGCTTGCGAAGAATCCGGCATTTTGCCCGAAATTTGGGTACATATCGAATCAACCGGAAAAGATAAATACAAAGTCGGTGTTCAAGATAATGGTCCCGGAATTGTTAAAAAACAAATCCCACTCATTTTCGGTAAATTATTGTACGGTTCAAAATTTCATCGTCTTCGTATGAGTCGCGGACAACAAGGTATCGGTATTTCAGCTGCCGGAATGTATGGTCTCTTGACCACCGGCAAACCTGTTAAGGTAACCTCAAAAATTTCTGTACGAAAACCTGTCCATTATTACGTTATTCGAATAGATACCAAAACCAATCGACCGGATATTCTGAACGGAAATGGTGAAGGCGAAGATATTCCTCCCAATGTTGACGGCAGAAAATGGATCGAAAAATACGGAATCGAATGGATCGAAGTCGATCATGGAACACGTGTTACCATCGAACTCGAAGCAAAATACAATCGCGGACGCGGAAGTGTTGACGAATATTTGGAACAAACCGCCATTGCCAATCCACACGTTACCATTCATTACACCGATCCCGACGGTGTTGAAAAACATTATGAACGTGTTATCGACGTTTTGCCGCCGGAACCGGTTGAAATCAAACCGCATCCCTACGGCGTCGAACTCGGTCGTCTTGCCCATTTGATTCATGACTCCTCCGAAACAAGTATCGGAAAATTTTTGACCGAATCGTTTTCAAAAGTCAGTCCGGGAATTGCCAAACAACTTTGTATCGCAGCCGGATTCGATTACCGAAAACCACCGAACAAAATTCAACGGTCGGAAATTGAAAAATTGTACGAAATTATTCAGGAAACGAAAATTCCGGCTCCGTCCACAGATTGTATTACACCAATTGGCGATGAACATCTTTTGAAAGGATTACACAAAGTCGTGCCGGGGCAATTTTTTGCAACAGCAACACGTCCTCCAGCGGTGTATCGTGGAAATCCGTTTCAAATTGAGGTTGGTTTGGCGTTTGGCGGAATTCCGGTGTCGCACAAAGTTTCGCTCGAAACACTTCAAGAAATGCTCAGTGAAAGCGACGCTCGGACATTGCGGCAATTCCTAACGTCAACATTCGACGGCATCGGTGCCGATTCCGCCGATAAAATCATCAAAACTTCACATCTAAAACCGCGCGTTTCACCAAAAAAAGTAGAACCCAAAGAACTTGCCCGACTTCACGAATCGCTGCAAACACTCAATCTCAGCGAAGGACAAACAATGAATGTTTATCGTTATGCTAATCGTGTTCCGTTACAATTTCAACCCGGAGCATGTCTGATTACGCAAACGGTGATGAATATGAATTGGCGTTCTTACGGTTTGAATCAGACACGCGGACAGTTGCCGCGTGGAACGGTTACGTTAATTGTTCATTTGGCAAGTGTTTGGGTTCCGTTTACCAGCGAATCTAAAGAAGCGATTGCGTCTTATCCTGAAATTCAGAAAGAACTTCGGTTGGCGTTGCAATCGGTTGGTCGCAAACTCGGAATGTACATGAAACGTCGAGAAAAAGTGAAACATGAAGGCGAACGCCGCAGTATTTTTCTTCGTTATCTTAGCGAAGTCGCCCACGCTGTTTCAAGTGTCAATGGTTCGAAACAACAAGAAATTTACGAAGCGTTAGTCGAAATTGCCAAAAAGAAAACCGCCGTTGCCGATGTTCAACTCGGTGAAGATGGTCAACCCGTCGAAGAAAATGAACTTGATTTCGGTGATCACGTTCTCATTGTGTCCGATTCCAAAAATGTCGCAGAATCGTTGTGATTTTTCGTAATTATATTGCGATTGAGTTGGATTTGGATAATGAAAAAAATTAAAATTTTTCCGTCTCGTTAGGAACGCCTATTGATAAAAAACTTAACAAAAATTATGACAAAAGAAGAACAAACCGGAACCGGAGTTGTGCTGGAAGCGGCACGGCGAGAAAAATTACGAAAAATCGAAGAACTCGGTTTTGATCCCTGGGGACAACGTTTCGATAATCATGTTTCCATCGATAAAATCAGAGCAATGGAAGACCAAATTGTTGTTGACGAAGCAACACAACATACAACCGGTCCGAAAATTCGTGCCGCCGGACGAATTATTTTGCAACGAAAAAAAGGGAAATTGATTTTTCTTGATTTATGGGATTGGTCGGGCAAAATTCAGGTGTTGATCGGCGCAAACCAAGTTGGCGAAAAGAATTGGGAACTTGCCCAATGTTTTGATCTTGGCGATATTGTGGGCGTGGACGGTGAATTGATGCGAACTCGAACCGGTGAATTATCTATTGCGGCAAGCGATTTACATTTTTTGTCCAAATCGTTGGAGACTCCTCCCGCCAAGTTTCACGGTTTAACCGATCCCGACTTACGGAGTCGGATGCGGTACATGGATTTAGTGCATACCGACGGTGTGTTGGAGCGAATGCTTCGCCGCGTCAAAATTGTTCATTCTGTGCGTAACACGTTATCAGACAATGGTTTCGTGGAAGTCGAAGGTCCGACATTGCACACCATTGCCGGAGGAGCTGCCGCAAAACCGTTTGCAACACATCACAATGCGCTTAATATTCCGCTTGTCCTTCGGATTGCGCTCGAACTTCATCTCAAGCGACTTTTGGTTGGCGGAATGGAACGAGTTTACGAATTGGGGCGAGTTTACCGGAATGAAGGAATTGATCAACGGCATAATCCCGAATTCACAATGCTTGAAGTGTATCAAGCGTATGGAGATTATTGTTCGATGATGGACTTGACGGAACAAATTATTCTCAACGCCTTAAAAGCAACCGGACAAGATTTTGTGGTTTCTTGGAATGACACGGAAATTGACTTTACGCCGCCGTTTGCGCGCCGAACTTATGACGATTTAATTAAGGAATACACTGGTGTTGATCCGACAGATTCTGATGCAATTGTTGGTTATGCTCAATCGCTTAGTATTCATGGTGAGCGGTTTGAAGTTGCGGGAAAACATCCTGATGTGGTGAAAAACATGGTGTTCGAGGAAAAAGTCGAAGGCAATTTGATCAAACCAACCTTTGTCATTGACTATCCGGCAAGTATTTGTCCTTTAACGAAACGAAAACGTGAAAATCCGGCGATTGCGGAACGGTTTGAGTTGTTTGTTCAGGGGATGGAGCTTGCCAATGCTTACACAGAGTTGAATGATCCTGATTTACAAGCAAAACTTTTCAGCCAGCAACTTGCCGGACAAAAAACGGAGGATAGTATGGCGCGGATGGACCATGATTTTATTCGGGCGTTACGGCATGGCATGCCGCCGGCGGGAGGGTTGGGTATTGGTATTGACCGACTTTGTATGTTGTTGACCAACACCGCATCCATTCGCGAAGTCATTCTATTTCCGTTACAACGCCCCGAAATGTAAATGAAATTTTCTTATCGGTGATGGTGCGGTTCGGGCTTTTGAAGTTACGATTCCGGTTTCCATTCTCAGTGCCTTGTCGCAAGTCGATGACGGCAAACAAGTTGTACTAGAATAATCGGTGTATTCACAAGTTAGTGTGTGATCATAATTTCATTAACTGAAACAGTAAAAGGAAATTTAAAAATTTTATAAATTCACCGCGAAAATAACCCTAAATACGGTTTTCATTTTTTGTTAGGATTATAAAATTTATGAGATTTTACGTAGGGAATGCACTGCCGTGTATTCCTTACAAAAACCGAAATTCAAAGTGTAAGGAATATAATGAGTAGAATATGTTTTTACTCAATCCCATTTCAATTGTCATAACGAAAGGAAATTTTATGAAACGTTTTCTATTGTTAATGTGTATTGTTCTGAGTTTTATTGTTCCCTACATTTTGGCGACGGAAATTCCGCAGGATCGGGTTTGGTTTGTTACTGATTTCGGAGCCGTTGGCGATGGCGAAACACTTAATACCAAAGTGTTACAATCTGTAATTGATGCATGTTCCAACGCTGGTGGCGGAACTGTTCGATTTGCGCCCGGTACGTTCCTTTCTGGAACACTTTTTCTCAAAGATAATGTTACTTTAAGTCTTGACACCGGAGCTGTGCTTTTAGGAAGTAAGAATAAAGAAGATTATATTCCTATTCCACGAACAAATATTCGAGAACAACCGGCATTTCATTTTATTGATGGCAGTTTTCTGCTTTATGCCGAAAATGTAAAAAATGTAACAATCGAAGGACGTGGTACAATCAATGGCAACGGTAATAGTTTTTGGCATGATGAAATGCTTAGCCGGCATGTTCGTAAACCCAAAGAGTGGCGTCCTCGTGCTTTAATTTGTTTTGTCTTGTCCCAAAATATAGCCCTTCGAGATGTAACATTAAGCGATTCTCCGACCTATACGTTTTGGTCAATCGCTTGTGAAGACATCAATATCCATGGTGTTCGTATCATCAATCCGCAAAAGGGTCCCAACACCGATGACTTGATTTGGATTGTTGCCGCCGCGTTACCGTATCGAATTGCATTATTGAAGGCGGTGATGATGCTATTGGAATCATGCGGTTTTTTGTGAAAACTCACAAGATATTTCATTGGATCGTTTTTCAACAAAAAATTTCTCAACACTTTCATCCGTTTCACAAATCGGGTTAAAAAATTCGTCCGCTTTTATCAATGCCTCTCATGCAGAACCGGAAACTGTTTTCCTGAAAGCAGAGAAATCAAAAATAACACTTGGCGTGAATCAAATTGAAAAAACGCCAAACAATATTATTCTTGACACCGATTCTCAAATGATTGAAAATCGTTAATGTTTCAGACTGCTATCGGTCAGAGATTTCGTTACATCCTGCAATATTGATAAACAAATTTTTGATTGGTTTTAGTATTTTTCATTTTTTTCCTTTAATAAGTACGGAAATTCTCATGAAAGTGAACTCCACTCGTCGGGCATTTTTGAAAACCACCACACTATTAGCAGGAACGAGTTTCTTTCCGGCAAGTTTTCCAGCACCGGTATTGCTACAAGCACAAAATGTTTCATCAAAGCTGAATGTTGCTTGTATTGGTGTTGGCAGTATGGCGTGTCCTT
>JAIRTV010000504.1 GCA_031254675.1 Planctomycetaceae bacterium
CAATTTGTATTGTCAAGCGGTTTGGAATCAGATTGCCAGCCGAACACTAGGGCAGAATTGCCTTACGGCAATGCAACCTTTCGGCGAAAGGTTGCCCACCTGAAACGAAAGATTGCCTACCTGAAACGAAAGGTTGCCTACCTATCCTTGGAGTGCGTGACTTTTACTTGGAGAGCATACTCCTTTGCTCGGAGGTGATATTGCCTCGAAGGTGGGTGATGTTTCGCCGAAACATTACGTCGGCAATAGCCGACTTGAAGCAGTGTGCGGCAGGAAATCAAATTCCATCCCGCTCTGCAACATTGACTTCCGTCCGAATACAGGGACAAGTCGGCTATCGCCGACGCAACCGTGGATGAAAATCCTTCGGCGAAAGGTTGCCTACCTATTCTTGGAGTGCGTGACTTTTTTTGATTTTTGCCTTCCCAAACGGAAAAAAAGAACGTTGCCAAACGATGAGCAATACGAATTTTCAGCCGAACACAAAAACAAATCGGCAAGAATATCTCTCGAATTGGTTGGCGGTCACACTTTGGTTTGAGATTCGGTGCGCCGGAAATAATTCTCCAAAAGCAAAGCCCGACATTGTTTATCCGAATGAGCAGATCAACCCATAAACAGTAGGAAATTTTTTCTGGGGACTTGTGTTTTTTACGAAAAAACGGAAAATAAGCGAGTTATGAAAAGGATAAATCAATGAGAATATCAACGCAAACAATAAAATCGGTTCGATAGAATCGTTCTCTCCCAATCACACAAGATTGGAATCTAATTAACATTTAGACAAATTAATATAATTATGCAAAACTTATTTCTTCAATGGTTGGATGACCGTACCGGAATCCCAACACTTTACAATAAAATACGTTCTTGGTCTGTTCCGGCGGGATGTTGTCGATTTTTGCCGGCAATGATTATTTTCGCGTTTGTGTTGCAGGCGGTTACGGGAATTTTTCTTTGGGCGTACTACAGCCCAAGTGCAATGTCAGCGTGGGAAAGTCTGTTTTTCATGCAATTTATTCTTCCTGGCGGTTGGATGATTCGCGGCATTCACCATTTTTCGGCGCAACTGTTGACGGTACTTTTGGGCTTGTATTTATTGGGGCTAATATTTAGCGGCAAATATCGTTCCCCGAAAGAATTTGTTTTCTGGTCAGCGTTTATTCTGTTCCTTTTTTCGCTGGCTTCGTCTTTGACCGGCGACTTATTAAGCTGGACGCTTTCCGGTTTTTCGGCAACTTTGGTTCGGGTTCGGTTTCTTCAAATGATTCCGTTTGTTGGTGAACCGCTTTTTCGTATTGTTTGCGGCGGTACGGAATTCGGAACCTTAACACTTCCACGATTTCTTGTTCTCCATATTTTGGTTTTCGGAGGCGGATTTTTTGGCGTTCTCATTTTTTGGCGTTTTTTCGACCACCGTTCCGCAACTATTGCCTCGCCAAAAGATAAAAAGGATAAATGTGTTGGTCGTTGGGTTCCGTTTTGGTCAAGTGAAGTGCTGAAATGTTCTTTGGCGTGGCTTTTGGTGATGGTGGTTGTTTTGATTTTGGTTTATCGTCAACCGATTTTGTATGCGTTACGTCCCGACTTGTTTTCGGTTCACGAAAACTTACCGCGAGAGGCGTCGCTTGGGGTACATCTTGGTGCGCCGGCTGACCCCGCAAGTTTTTATGACGCCGCCCGACCAGAATGGTCATTCCGTGCGTTGTATCATTTTTGCAATCTCAAAATGAAAGGCAAAAACGGTGAAATTGACGTATTTCCGGGGGAACGAAAATATATTCCGATTTTTGTTGTTACGGGTTTTCTGATGCTTTATGCGTTTTCGATTCCGGTGATTGGACGTTTGAAAATTGGTCATTATTTTAATGTGCTAATGGTTTTTTTCTTGTTTTTGTCGGTTTGTTATTTAACGTATGCGTCTTATCGTCATGATTATGCGGATCCGACAATGGAGAGTTTTAGGCAAGACGAAGCGAATGCAAAACAGATGGCGAAACGGGCGGTGGAGTTATGTTTGGCGCCTGACGGGATTCCGCCAACAGGATCGTTGACGTTATTGCAACGCGATCCATTGCTGCAAGGTCCGCTGCTTTACGCACAACATTGTGCGATTTGCCATCCGTTCGAGCCGTTGGACGACGAACCGGAACATCCCGATTTCAAAACAATTCCGTGCGAAACGCCCAAAGGACCGAATTTGTATCAACCGATTCGCAAAAAATGGATTGAAGGCTTTTTTGATACCAAACGAATCCGAAGTGATAATTATTTTGGCAAAACGAAATTTGCGTTGGGATCAATGGTGGGTTATGTTCGTGGTGATCTCAAAGACATATCGCAAGACGAAGATGAAGACGGTAAATTATTGGATCAATTAATTGACGTGTTGTATGCGGATGCGCAACGGAATCAGTTGCGTGTGGAGACGCCGAATGGTGTTGAGGGTTTGACGGAGGAGCAATTGTTGCTATTTGAAACGTTTAATTGTGGGCAATGTCACAAAATTTATGCTCAAACGGAAAAACCGATTATCCAAGCTCCTGATTTACGTGGTTACATGTCGCGGGATTGGATGATTGGTATTATTTCTGATCCGGTTTCGGTGCGGTTTTACGGTCCGGCTATTGGCAAGGACAAAGGAAATGATGAAATGCCGTCGTTCTATTTTTCGCCGGAAGATTCGGTGTTGAGTCGTGAAGAGATTGAAACACTTGTTGATTGGCTTCGCGGAACATGGTATCGTTTCCGCGTCAATTCTGCCGACACAAA
>JAIRTV010000620.1 GCA_031254675.1 Planctomycetaceae bacterium
AAGGAGTTATTGTTTCTGTTGACGGCAACGGTTTTGACCTGATTGAGCAAACTCCAGAAGAGTTGATCGGCAAATCATTTTTGGAAACTTATAAAGAGATTCCGATTATTACTCATGCGATTCAAAAAGCATTGAATGGTGAAACGGCGGAAGTTTCCGGTTGGACGCACGCCCGTTTCTTCAATCTACAACTGTTACCTGTTCGTAACAATAATAATACTGTAATTGGAGTTGCCGGTTTTGCTCTCGACGAAACCCCGAAAATTTTGGACGCTTCCAGTAGTAGTGTCAATGGAAGAGAGCAGGATGGCGATTCTTGGTTTTATAGTTGTTTTCTTGAACTTCCTGAAGCCATGTTGTTAGTGCGCAAGGGGCGTGTTGTTCTTTGCAACGCCGCCGCACAAAAACTATTTCAATATCCGAAACGGAATGCCCCAGTTGGTTCACGAATTGTCGAGTTGATACATCAGTGGACAAGTAGAGCAGAAAAATATCGGAAAAATTTGACTTTCGAAGAAATCGAAGCAATTGTCAAGGACGCTGAACAAGGAAACACCCGACAATTTGAGCAAGATGGATTATTGGACGGTAACGTTATTGCGGTCAAGACAACAATTTATCCTATACGTTTTAAGGGAATTCCGCATTTGCTTTTCTTTTCGCAAAATATTACGTCGTTTTTGGAAGCGCAACGGCAAAAAGCGTTCATCAAAAATTTATTTGAATCAATTCAAGATGGTATCATGTATATTGATCGAGACATGCGGCTCAAGCGAAAGAATAAAGCGATGGTCGAAATGTTCCCGCATGCGAATTTTGAAAAACATCATTGTTATTCTACGTTTCGAAATAGAGAAGCTGTTTGTCATAATTGTCCTGTTGTGCAAACGTTTCAGGATGGTTTGGAACATTCTATTGTAGAACATCTTGAGAGTGATTATTGGGTGGAGACAACTAGTTTTCCGATACGTCATATTGATACGAATGAAATTATCGGAGCAATACTTTTGTTACGTGATGTTACGGAACAACGTCGTCAATCAATAATACTTGAGCAACGAGAAAAAGTTTTCGCGGCAGTGATGAATTCTTCAAACGACGGGATATTGACGCGATCTGATGTTCCAAACGGCAACCAGTATAATTCACGTTTTCTCGAAATGTTTGGCGGACATTTCAACAATCAGGCACTCGTAACAAATACATCAATTTACGAAGTATTGAAACAAATTTCCGATAACGCCAACGACATATTTCACGCTTATCAACAGCTGATGCAAACATTGCAACCACAAGAAGGAATATTACGGTTACATAATGGCAATATTTACGAATGGCAAGCACTTACGGTGAACACGGGGCTTGGATTGTCGGGGCAAACCCGAATTTGGAAATTTCATGATATTACAGAAATCTATCGGAAAACGGAGGTGATTCACCAACAAAAAGAAGACTACCGATTACTTTTTGAGTCAATGCCTAATGGAATGTTATTGGCGGATGTTATTCGTGGTGTTCATGGCGAACCAATCAATTATATTATTGCCGATATTAATCCGTCGCTTGCCATGCTGATTCACAAATTTCCATCGGAATTGATAGGATGTTCCGTTTTGGAGCAATTTAAAACGATTAATGTGTTGTCACATAATTTTGGTAATCATTGGTGGAAGGGATTGGATGATGCTTCTTTTGGGAGATCGGGAACGTTTCATATTTATATTTCTGAAATTGATTCTCCTTATCATGAATTGTTTATTTTTCGTACACAAAAAGATCAGATCGGTATTTTACAATATGACGAAACCGCAAGAATTCGGTCGGAACAATCATTTCGAGCAATGCAGGCGGCGATTGATCATCTTTCGGAGCCGGTGCTTTGGTTGGATACGGAGGGGACAATTTGTTATGCTAATGAAGCGTTGTTGAAGTCGCTTAAATATAAGTCTTATAATCCAAGTCAAGGCAAATCGTTTCCGGCTCATCCTGTTGGGTCTAAAATTTGGGAATTTGATACTCATTCTTCGCCGGAAATATACACGAATTGGATATCGATGTTGCAAAAAGAAGAAACGATTCATTTTGAAACGGTCATGCGGAATTATGAAAACACAACATTTCCTATTGTTGCAATATGTGATTTTGTGGAATACGGAGGCAAACAGTTTATTATAGGGTGTTATCATGATTTAACGGAACAAATTCGCCAAATTGAAATGGAGCAAACGACTCGCGTAAAATCGCAATTCCTAACAAATATGAGTCATGAGCTGAGAACTCCGCTTCATGGAATTGCCGGTTGTGTTGACCTTTTGCTCAACACGGAACTCAATACAAAACAACGCGAAACCGCAGAACTAATCCGTATTTCGGAACAACATTTGCTCTCGATTGTCAATGCGATTCTTTCTTTTTCGTATCTGGAAAAAGGAAATCCGGAACTTCAGATTTCTGAATTTGATCTACCAAAATTGATCAATAATATCATGAAAATTATGTCTGTTCAGATCCATAATAAAGAGTTAGATTTATCGTGTTTATTTGCAACAAATATTCCGCAATATGTTTACGGTGATGAAGATAAATTGCGTCAAGTTTTGATGGCGCTTTTGAACAATGGTTTGAAATTTACAGCGAAAGGCAATATCAAATTAACTGTTGCGATTGAATCGTGGGATGATAAAAACGAAACAATTGAATATATTATTCGGTTTACTGTTACGGACACGGGTATCGGAATTCCTCAAAATCAGTTGAGCAATTTATTTCAATCTTTCTCGCAACTTGACATTTCGTTTTCCAAAGAATATGGCGGAATTGGTATGGGATTGGCTTTGTCGCATCAATTGGTTCAGCTGATGGGAGGACAAATTAATGTTGTAAGTCAAGAACAAGTTGGTTCGAAATTTTGGTTTACTGTTCCGCTTATTTGTAAGAAAAGAAATTTATCCGTTCCAAGTCGAAATTTCTTGTACGATAAAATGGCAACCATAATTGATGATGTTATTGATTCAGAAAACGGTTCGGAAAATAACATAAAAAACGATTTAATTGACAAATTGAACAATTCAATACAACCTTCCTCAAATTACGAATCTGTTAAAATAGACAAAATA
>JAIRTV010000026.1 GCA_031254675.1 Planctomycetaceae bacterium
GCCAACGTCGCAATAATATCACGAAAATTATCCGGTTTCATGCGTTGCAACAATTCCCGAATACCGCCGCCTTCGAGTTGGAAAACTCCCTTCGTTTCGCCGCGACAAAGTAATTCGTATGTCTTTTTATCGTCCAACGGAAATTGATACGGATTAACAGTTTGTCCGGTTGTTTCTTTGATAATTTCAATTGCCTGCGCCAAAATTGTTAGATTACGAAGCCCCAAAAAATCCATTTTAAGTAATCCGGCTTTTTCGACATCGCCCATCTGCCATTGTGTTACAACATCGGGTCCATCTTTGACTCGTTGTAACGGAACGTATTCAATCAACGGTTTATCGGCAATAACCACCGCACAAGCGTGAACTCCTGCTTGGCGAGCAAGCCCTTCAAGTTGCTTGGCGTAGTCAATCAATTCCTTAATATCGGATTCATTTGTATAACGTTTTTGTAATTCTTCATTTTCGTTTAGTGCCTTCGTGATTTTCATTTTCGGCTCATCCGACACCAACTGTGTTACTGCTTTAACAAACGGAATCGGATGATTCAAAACACGACCAACATCATTGATTGATTGCTTTGCCGCCATTGTTCCGAAAACGCCAATTTGGGCAACATTTTCTTCGCCGTACTGCTGTTTGACATAATCAAGAATTTCACCGCGACGATTTTGATCGAAATCAATATCGATATCCGGTGCTTCCACGCGGTTTTCGTCCAAAAACCGTTCAAACAGCAAGTCAAACTCCAAGGGGCAAACATGCGACAAATTGAGGGCGTAACAAACCAACGCCCCAACACCGCTACCACGCGCTGTTCGATGAATACCGCGTTCTTCCGCAACTCGTACAAAATCCCAAACGATTAAAAAATAGTTCGGAAAACCAAGTTTTTTTATTACGGAAAGTTCTCGATCCAATCGGGTTAAAACTTCATCGGAAAACTTGCCGTCTTTATATCGTTCCGGATTATTGGCGTAACGTTTAGCGAGTCCTTCAAGACAAAGTTGACGCAAATAATCGTTGGATGCCAAACCATCCGGCGGTATGAACACCGGAAAATACCGTTTGCCAAGTTCGAGATCAATATCAACACGATCGGCGATTTCCATGGTGCGTTGAATGGCATCTTCGTGAGCGGGCATTGCCTGAAGCATTTCGCGACCGCTTCGCAAGAAAAACTGGTCGGAATCCATACGCATTCGTTTTTCGTCAACCCGAAGTTTACCGGTATTCACGCAGAGTAAAATATCCTGTGCTTCCCAATCATTTTGATACACATAATGGACATCATTCGTGGCAACTGTAGGAACTCCAAGTTCACGCGAAAGACGAACCGTTCCATCCAAAATAATTTTTTGAATTTCAAGACCATTATCTTGAATTTCGAGATAATATCGATCTCCAAACAATTCGCGATACCAATTAATAATAGAAGTTGCTTGTTCTATGCTATTGTTTTCGGCGTGTAGAAGTGTTCGTGAAAGTTCGCTGGACGCACAACCACTCAAACAAATCAAACCTTCATTATGTTCTCGAAGTAACGATTTATCGATTCGTGGTTTGTAGTGCATTCCTTCAAGATAAGCGACGGACGACATCTTTAACAGGTTTTTGTAACCCGTTTTATTCATCGCGAGAAGTGTGAGGTGATAATTTGATTCTTTGGCTGTGCCGGATTTTTCGGTACGACTACGTGGAGCAATATATGCTTCAAAACCAATAATCGGTTTAATACCCAATTCTTTCGCCTTTTGATAAAATTCCAACGCCCCATACAAATTGCCGTGATCGGTCAACGCCAATGCCGGCATTTCAAGGTCTTTAGCGCGTTTCAAAAGGTCTTCGATTTTTCCGGCACCGTCAAGAAGGGAATAATGACTATGACAATGAAGATGAATAAAAGGAATATCCATAAAATTGACAATGAAAACTTGTTATTTATTATCATCGTGTTAAGCAGAAACAAATCAAAAATCGTAACCGCTTGCACTGTTAAAAAACATTCATAGAATTATAAAAAATGAAAATAAAACACGCAAGTAGTCGGAAAAAAATAATCAGATTGAGTCCAGAAATGAAAAGAATTATTCAGGGAGATTCTAAAAATGTCTTTTTTTGTTTATAGATTTTTTTAAATTTTGTTTTGGTCTTTTTTGAGCGATTTTTGGCATAGAATTTCTTTAGCACCGCGTCTTTTTCATTGATTTTCTGAAAGAGATAGGCGATCTTTCGCCGAAGGACGTTCAGCCACGGTTGCTGTCTCGGCGATAGCCGACATTGCCCATCAATAACCTCGCATTTACAATTTTGACTCCTTACACTGAACAATGTTGTCGTCGTAAGAAAATTCAATTTGTTGCCCCGGCGGAACAACTAAAAAATCATTCTCGTCCCAGAAACCATTCAACAAACGATCAAGCAAATTCAAATCACCTTGAAGTTTTTCAAATTCCCATTGACGCTCTTGAGCAAGTGCAATTGTTTGTTGTTCAAAAGAATCGTCCGGCTCTACTCCGGTTTCGATAAACGCCAGTTTCGTATAAAAACGCATTTGAGAAAGTTGGTCTCGGAGATAGCAGGCGTTGTCTTCTCCATAACGCTCAACCATTTTCTGAAACGACATGCCAAGCCCCAATTGTTCCACGACATTATCAGGAACTCCCTGCCCAAGACCCGTTCCACGCTCAATCCAACCGGTAGTCTTAAAATATGTACCGCTATTAGCAAAGAAATAATCGTGATACCGCTGACGATTGCCAAGAAATAACGTAATACAATCGTGAGCACGCGGAACAACAATCGGAATTGTTCTTGCAGTCAACCCAACAATTCCACCACTACACAACGCATAACCCAATAAAATAGCATCGTATTCGGTTTCATCAACCATGTTGATTTTTTCCGCCAATTGACTCGACATCTTTTGCCGTCCAATATCATGAAGCCCCTTCGGAAGAAATTCAATGTCAATTCTGTTGTTCGCAATCGCCGCAAGAGAACAAATTTCGCGAAACAAAATCTCACACGCAAATAACTTAAAACGACGCCTTCTCCCATTTTTCCGATCAATTTCACCGTTCATAAATACCGCTCATCAATAAGTACACGACAACCAAGAAGGAATGATAGATGTGTTCAAATCATTTCCTGTTTATTCGGTTTTCAAATTGAGAACCTTTTTACGGCGCCGATGGAGCGGTTTCGGTTGGGATTGCTGTTGCAGGTTTTCGCGGTTTGAACAACTCACTTGTCTGACCGGGCGATCGAGTCGGCTGCGTATTAGAATATAAACCGGAAACAATTCCCGTCGAAGGACGACCCGTCCGATCACTAACAGAAACTCGGGCGGCATCATTACGTTTCTGATAAATCGGCGACACCGTGCTGGTGGACGCACGAGATTCACCAGTCGGAACAATTGCCAAATCGCTTTCGATCAACGTATTACCGAATCCACGAACCGGCGTCACATTTTTCCAACCCATTCGAGAAAGCAATTCCCGCAAATTGATTTTTTTAACCGCATACTGCTCCGCCGTTTTCAACATTTGGAATTGTGAATCCATCATCACTTGATCCTGATTGTCTTCGTCGTTCAAATCGCCAAGAACAATAAAAGTCGTATCGCGTGTAATTTCTCCAACAACTTCACCACGCGGATGCTCTTCATCACCATCACTAATATAACAATCCACCACACCACCATTCGCCTGAATCAAACGAATAATTTCCTTCAAATTGCTTTGGCGGGGACCGGTATCACGTTGTCCAATACCCGCAATTCGCATTCCCGACGCCAACGCAAAATGTTGTTTTTGCCCCGGTTTCCAAATCGGTGTGTAAATAACATCGCCGGCAACAATCGGATCTGTTAGAACATCGTCAAGAATACGCCCTTCCGCCTTATGAGGACCAAGAATCCGAATAATTTCAATACTCGCCTTACTAGCATTAAGTGATTGTTCCCGTTTACAAACTTCACAAATCATGACCTCGCGTTCTGGATCGGCGTTGCCAAAAGAAATTCCAGTAATTGAGGGAGAATATACACTAAACGTCATACGTGTCATTAACCCGTCTTCGCTGCCAAGATTAACAAACACCGAACCGGATTGCTGACTCACTGAAATAATTTTCCCATCCGGACGATCAAAATTCGTCCGGCGCAAACCTTCGAGAACATTTGCCAATTCACCGCTTCGCAATTGACTTTGTTTTGCTTCAATTTCAGCGTTTTCTGCCTTGGCTATTGCGGTTTTAATTTGTTCCTGTGCTTTATTGTCGTCTTCCATCTTCTTTGCAATAATTACATCCGTTTCGGCTTTTTGTTTGGCAATCGTTTCCGAAAATCTCTTTTGTTCATTTTTCAACCTCGTTTCCGCATCGTCTTTGGCTTGTTTGAAATTTTCCTTGACCGTTTCGTTTAATCTTTCCAGATTTTTATAATCCGCTTGCAATTTGAGATATTCTTCATTTAATTTTTTCTGTTCTTCACTCTTCTTATCCAATTCCGCCCCCAATGTCTGCACTACGAAAAGATAATTCCGCGAAGCGTCGTTCGCGATTTTGTACTTTTCCATGCAAGCCTGGTGTGCTGTCTGAATCACATTGAGATCGGTTTCCGGTTCGTGACCGATCAACCCTTTGAGCGTCATCAATTGTTGGGTTAATTCTCGCTTTTCCTTTTCCGCTTTGGCTGCTTGCTCTTTAGCGGTGTTGGTTTCGGCAAGCCGTTTATCGTTGTCTTTGTAGAAAACCACAAGCACAATAATCAACGCAACCGTTAGAACCAGTAATAAAATGACCGCAACTTGCAAAGGATTGGTTTTCATTGTTCTAAAAACTCCCGAAGAATACAATGATAGGTCGAAAACACAGCCAAATAAATCAAAATCCGCTCAATTAAGCCCCATTTTACTGTGTTAAAATAGGTTGTCAAGGAAAACTTTTTGTCCAACAGAAGAATTGCGGTTCTTGCCATCACAATCCCAACATAAGACTATCTTGTTATCGGTCAAAATAACCGCAAAACCAAAATCAGAATCGGTCAACATTTCAAAAAAGATAAAAAACAAGTTTCAGATATATCAATTTTAACGATAGCGTTGCGATGTTGCCATGATTTTTTGTAATCAGGCAATATGAATCGTTTTTACGATTTTACAATTTCATTCCAACACCTAATTATATTCTAGGAAAATTTTTTAAAGTTTGTCAAAAAAGATAATTTTCCGATTGACAATCTTTCGATTTCGCTGTAAACTCTGAAACTAATTCGTTTGCGAAACGTGTTTTTACCGTTTGTTCACGGTAAACGTTTCGCGATTAATTTCGTAAAACCTTAGAAAATAAGGAGAATGACAATGAAAAATTTAGTCAAATGTGTTGTCGGGATTTTTGCACTATTTTTTGCGAAAAGCCAAATGTTAAATTTGGCAAACTGCGTAAAGCAGGGGGGGGGGGGCTATCTGGAGTGGAAAGTTGAGAACGGATAGTGGAGAGTGGTCGATTTTTCAACGCTTTTTCACTAAATTCTTCTCTTCTATTCGCTCTTCACGGTTCGGCTTTACGTTGGTCGAACTTCTTGTGGTGATTGCGATTATCGGTGTGTTAATCGCTCTTCTGTTGCCAGCCGTTCAAGCCGCGAGAGAAGCGGCAAGACGTTCGCAGTGTGTGAACCATTTCAAGCAAATTGGTATCGCGGTTCACAATTTCCATGACACTATTGGCGGTTTACCACCGTCAACCGTTGGAAATGCTAATAAAAATGCTTGGCGAAACTCAGGGGGTAGTTGCAGCAGCACCGATGATTTTGATGGTGTTTCGATGTTCGGATTGATTTATCCGTTTATCGAACAAACCGCTCTATACGAAGCCCTAGCGAACCCGATTACCATTTCGCCGACTTCTCGACCATTAACTATGTCGCCTTGGGCGTGGAAAGCGTTTGAGGCTGCCGACCCTGAATGGACAAAAGCGTTTGGTTCGGTATCGACATACCGATGTCCAACACGCCGAGGCGGTGGGTCGCTAACAACTCCCATTCCGGCAGCGTGGCCTAGTTCCGCTACAAACGAGGGTAATTTTCTCGGTCC
>JAIRTV010000042.1 GCA_031254675.1 Planctomycetaceae bacterium
TCGTTGACATGCTAGTATAAATAATCAGTGTTAAAAGAGTGAACAAAATATTTGTTGATGAAAGTGAAAGTTCGCTTCACTGTAACCCAGTCGCAGCAACTATTGCAGCAACCATTGCCGCAACAACTCTCGTTTCGCCTATAAGTAAAACATCTTTTTGCCAAAATGTCGATACCCCTCTCAAAAAAGTTAAAGAATTGATCACAACAATAAGCATTAAAGTGAAATACTTTGTGTTAAGGAGAGATTAAAGAAAAGGTCTAATATTCGTAAATCTTGAGTGATCAAACCGATCAGCGGTTCGCGAGGATTGGAAAATAACGGGAATAGACCGTTCGCTTTACAGAATTAAGTTGGCTCAACAATATTGGCGACGGTTTGAACTTGGAAAAACCGTCGCCAATAAATCATCATGATATTAGAAATGAGTTGTCCGCCTCAAATATTATTACCAAGCGAAATGAGCGAACGCTTTATTGGCTTCTGCCATACGGTGAACATTTTCACGTTTGGTCATTGCGGTACCTTCTTTGTTGTAGGCGTTGACCAATTCGGATGCCAGTTTTTCGCGAGTCGGCAACCCTTTTTTATCACGAACCGCCATGAGTATCCAACGAATCGCTAGAGATTGTTGCCGATTTTTCTGAACAGTCATCGGTACTTGATAAGATGCACCGCCAACCCGTTTAGAACGGACTTCGATATTGGGTTTGACATTATCAAGTGCTTGATGAAAAACTTCTATCGGCGATTTTTCCGAAATTTTGTCTTTGATAATATCAAGCGCACTATAAAAAACATTTTGTGCGGCTGTTTTTTTGCCGTCCCACATTAGGCAATTGATAAATTTGCTTGCTAAAATCGAATTATAAATCGGATCCGGTTTTAGTTGCTTTTTACTTGCGGTAATACGACCCATTTTTAGCAGTTAATGAATAAGGGATAATTGGATGCAGAAAAAAACTTTTTTGTTTTGACGAACAGTTTGCGACAATGAAACGCGATTATTTTTTCTTTGAACCGGCGCCTTTGGCGGCGGTTTTCTGAACTTTTTTGGCACCATAACGGCTTCGTGCTTGTTTGCGACCATCAACACCTGTTGAATCGAGTGTTCCTCGAATCACTTGGTACCGAACCCCCGGCAAATCCCGAACTCGTCCGCCACGAACCAAAACGATGGAGTGTTCCTGAAGCGAATGTCCTTCGCCGGGAATATACACGGTTACTTCCTTGCCGTTCGAAAGACGAACCCTTGTGATTTTTCGCAATGCCGAATTAGGTTTTTTGGGTGGCATTGTTCGGACAAGAAGACAAACACCTCGCTTTTGCGCACATTTGTCTAATACAGGAGATTTACTTTTGTAAATTTGTTGTTTGCGGTTTTTGCGAACCAGTTGATTGATTGTCGGCATAATTTTTAAATTTCCAAGTCGATTTTGCGAAAATCGGTACAACGCACCGTAACATTCACTACATTATTTCGCGTAAATAATGACAAAGAGACAAAATGATAACGGATTTTCCGATCTTGTCAACAGGGCGTTGTTGAAAAAACCGGTCTTGAATTTTTTGGAGCAATTTCGTATGATGCCGTCGTTGATTTCAATTTGTGATGAGAACCAAATTATTTCTAATACAAACAATGTTCCGTTCTGTTCTATTCTTTTTTGTGTTGAGTGTGTTATTGTTGGGGTTTGCGGGTTGTCTTTGCGATCCGGAATATTGTGCGATGCCGAATTTGTTCCATCCAGGGCATATTGACGAGCAACGCGATCGGATGAAACGGTTTGATCCTTTTGCCCGAACTGATATTGGTCACGTCATCGAAGGAGATCGCCCAAACGGTTCGCAACAGCCAACACCGTTACCGCAACATCTCAATCAATATCCGGTCAATTCCGCCAATATCAATCACAATCAATAAAGATTCAATCGGAAACGATTTGAAAAATTTTATCTGTATTTGTATTTTTTCCGTTTATTTAGTGAACTCAAATAGGAGAATTTTGATGACAATTTCGCGACGTTGTTTTCTGTCGGCATCGGCATTAGCGGTTGCTGCCTCTTCGTTTCCGACTCCCGCAATTTTTGGTGTGGAGAGAGACAAAAAATTGCGGGTAGCACTTGTTGGTTGTGGTTGGTGGGGGACGAATATTCTGAATGCGGCTCTTTCGTCGAAGACGGTGGAGCCGGTTGCCTTGGTTGATGTTGACCGTCGCCAACTCGCAACCGAATTAGCCAATGTCAAAGACAAAACCGGTTTGGAGCCTAAGACTTTTGGTGATTTTCGGGAGATGCTTGAACAAATGAAGCCTGATATCGTGATCAACGCCACGCCGGATCATTGGCATGCGTTGATTACGATTGCTGCGTGCAATGCCGGTGCTCATGTTTATGTTGAAAAGCCGATTTGCCATACTATTAATGAGGGTATTGCGATGGTTAAAACTGCGCGAGAGACGAACCGTACTGTTCAAGTTGGTACACATCGTCGAGTTTCGCCGCACAATCAAGCGGCTATGGAATTTTTGAAGAGCGGTAAACTTGGAAAGATTGGACATGTTCGGGCGTTTGTGAATTATCCGGGGGGAATTGGCAAAAAGACGCCTGATGTTCCGATTCCGGAGGGGTTGGATTGGGATTTTTGGTGTGGTCCTGCTCCGTTGCTTCCCTACAATCCCCGAATGCATCCCAAGGGTTTTCGGCAATTCATGGAGTTTGCCAACGGACAAATTAGTGATTGGGGGATTCATTGGCTTGATCAAGTTCTTTGGTGGTCTCAGGAAGAACAATATCCTAAGAGTGTTGCGTCGAGTGGTGGGCGTTTTGTTCTTGAGGACAATTCTACTTGGCCGGACACGCAACATGTTGTTTATCAATTTGACAAGTTTGATTTGGTTTGGGAGCATCGTCTTTATTCGGGGAATCCGCCGGAAAAGCATAATATTGGGATTTATTTTTATGGTACTCATGGAGTTTTGCATTTGGGATGGTTGGATGGTTGGAGTTACTACCCGAACGGAACGCACAAAGAACCAACGGAACACGGTGAACCCAAACTTGACAAACCGGATGATCAAAATATTGCGAATCTTTGGGCGGATTTTATTGAGTCGATTCGGGAGGGTCGGAGACCAATTGCCGACATTGAAAACGGACATCGTTCGACGACATTGGCGTTGCTTGCTGTTTTATCGTTGAAGCTTGGTCGTGGTTTTGTTTGGGACGGGCAAAACCAGACAATTCCAAACGATCCCGAAGCAGTTAAACTTCTCGCCCGAACATACCGAACCCCCTGGAAATACCCGATGTAGTGGATAGTTGAGAGTGGAGAGTGGAGAGTGTCGCAGGCGAATAATCTAGCACATGGTCAAAATTCCGCTTGCGACACTCTCCACTATTAACTGCCCACTCTCAACGATGTAATAGAATTAGTGTCGCAAGCGAATAATCGACCACATGGTCAAAATTCCGCTTGCGAAACTATCCACTATCAACTCTCCACTATCCACTAATCAAGCTGCTTTTTGTGTTTCGGCGATAGCGAGGCGGATTCGCGTGAAGGGCTCCGCAAAATCAATAGTACGCGAAAGAAGTTTGATGTTCTCAATCAAAATTTGGAGTTCGTTTTCGTTGGTGCTTGGAATTGCCAGAACCCGATTGCCGATATTGATTTCCTTCCAACGTTCAAGATTCAAACCGAACACTTTTGGGATTTGTAATTGTTCTTGTTCGTTGTTGTTGTTGGTTTGAGGGCGGGAGTTGTCGATTCCGAACGATTTTAGAGAAGCGTTCAACTCGTTGGAAATCTCCAATGTTGTCTCAGGGGCGGGAAATTCCGGAAACAATGGGAGATGATTGGAGGTTGATTCTTTGTTGGGGTTCTTTTCTTCAATGGGTTGCGTTGTTGGGGTGGGAGGGTTTCCCGTTTCGAACACGTAAAATACAGGAGTTTCGACATGTTCTTGAACAGCGAGTACAGCGGCGAGATTGGTTACGATGTAATCGACTTGGGTTTTGGCGCGGACGAGCAGAGTTCGTGCGATTTGTTCTCCGTAGAAAAAGGGTTGCAATGTATTTCCGTAAAGAATTTCTTGTGTTCGATTGGGTTTTAGCGGGGCGGTGCAATGAAATTCGAGAGGGCGTCCTGCCAGATTCAAGATGAGATAACCACCGATCAACCCTAGTCGTGGTTGATCAATGACTGTTAAAAAACCCAGTTTTTCTAACATCGGGGAGGTATTCGGCATGATAACAAAGCGTATGAATAGTGTTTGAACTTCTTATCGGAAAACAACACGGCAAAAAATCAGTAAATCGGCAGTAAATCATCTGCGAAGTCCGAATGAAACCACAATCCGGTTAAGATTAAAGAGTTGATTGCTGGATTGCTGGTAATGTTTCGCCGATAGGTGGGCAATGTTTCGCCGATAGGTGGGCAATGTTTCGCCGAAACATTGCGTCGGCGATAGCCGACTTGCGCAGCCTAAGGCAAGAGGCACACGCAGCCTAAGGCAAGAGGCACCTGCAGCCTAAGGCAAGAGACGCCTGCAGCCTAAGGCAAGAGACACCTGCAGCCTAAGGCAAGAGAGATAGTTGATAGTGGAGAGTTGATAGTGGAGAGTGTCGCATGCGGAATT
>JAIRTV010000052.1 GCA_031254675.1 Planctomycetaceae bacterium
GCGTTTGGTTCGGTATCGACATACCGATGTCCAACACGCCGAGGCGGTGGGTCGCTAACAACTCCCATTCCGGCAGCGTGGCCTAGTTCCGCTACAAACGAGGGTAATTTTCTCGGTCCGCAAGGAGATTACGCAATGGTATTTTCTGCACCGGAATATAGTTATTGGTTTTGGAATACTAGCCCGCAACAAGCTAATGTAACTTTACCTATTGCTGACGGAAACCACGCTGGTCCTGACGCTCAACGCGGTCCGTTTCGTGTTGCAACTAATTTGGATACTACTGTTGCTGCGGATACTTGTAAACGTTATCAAGTTCGTGATACATTGGCACGAATTACCGATGGAACGAGTAACCAATTTCTTATCGGTGAAAAATATCTTCATCCTGATAATCTTGGAATTTGTAACAATGAAGGATTGGGTTACTATGTTGCTGGTGATTGCACCTATTTAACTATCGGCGAACATCGTACCGCTGCTGCGCGCGTTACATTTAGGTATGATAGCGGAGATCGTCCATTACGTTCCGCCAAAGAACTTGCTCGGACTGCAGAATCTTCTTTTGGTCAAGCTCAGTTTGGTAGTTGGCATTCGGGAATTTGTAATTTTTTGATGGGCGATGGAGCCGTCAAATCCATTCCAAACACCGCTCATCCCAGTCGATTGCTCACGCCCTTGGCAACCGTTGACGACGGAATGACTGTTGCATTTCCGGATTGATTGAGTTGTTGTTTCAAAGAAAAATGAAATCGACAAATAAGCAACAGTTATTTTGTGTTTTCGTGTTGATTATTTTCAACGCTCAAAACAGTCAATCAGGGTACTCGTTCTGACAAGGACGAAACTTTATTAACCGTAGGCTTTAGCTTACGGTTAATTTAAAGTGTAATGAGTATCTTGCTTAATAGTAATATAATTGTATAATAATTGACAATCTGATGTCGTATCAACGACAGTACCTACTACAGATAATGCCCACAATGGGAACAGATTTCCAGCAAGGCAGGAATGAACCAAATTAACCATTTAACCAAAAACATGAAAAACTACATTACATTTTTGTTCGTATTTGCTCTTTCTTTTAGTGTTTCGCTTTTTGCACAATACCCAAAAGAAGAAACAATTAAACCGTATCCGAAACCGATTACAGAGAAAAAACTTGTGCAACGTTTCGATGTAACAACCACCGGATGGAAAGCGTTACACGATTCGCGGTTGACTTTAACTGATCGGACGATTCAGATTGAATCGAGCGGTCATGACCCTTATATTTCGTTACCGAATATTCAGAATCCGGTTGGCGGAGCGTTTGAGTTTCGGATTCGAATGAAAAATAACACAAAACCAAACGCCGAACTCTTTTGGGGTACCGCACAACGCCCCGGTTCTCATCCTGATTTTTCCACGCAATTCGGATTTTTACCAGACAACAATTGGTACAGTTACAGCGTCTTTTTTGAAACACCCGAACCATTAACACAACTTCGTTTCGATCCGGGAACTTCTG
This sequence comes from Planctomycetaceae bacterium, assembly GCA_031254675.1. GTDB lineage: Bacteria > Planctomycetota > Planctomycetia > Pirellulales > Thermoguttaceae > WRKP01. The sequence goes on from JAIRTV010000052.1 coordinate 1,511, forward strand.
AAGGTGTTACTGAAATTGACTGGATTGAATTGTATCACGTTACTCGTGACGAAACGGAACGGAAACCAATTTCATGGTTCAATCCGAACTGGTCTGCCAATGTGGAACAATGGAAAACAATTTCGTCCGAAAATAAAAATATTCGTATCCGGTTTGATGAAAAAGGAACCGGAGCAGAGATTTTCGAGAATGAAAATTTGATCGGTGAAATTTATCCGCTTGGTTATTTGAATCCGGAATTACCGCTTGGCGGCGTCACAGGTGTTCCGTTTTATCGCGACGAAAAAGAATCGGTTGATCAGATTCCAAAATTATTGTCTTTGAAATTCCATCAAGCAACAACGAAAACGATTGAGTTTACTGTTGCGTTGCCGGATTCGTCGAATCCAATCGGAACATTGCGTTTCGAACTTGTCAATGACGAAATTAATTTCGTATCAAAATCGACAACACCGTTTTTCAGTCCGGTTTTCCGCCCCAAAGGAATAATGAAACAAGCCGTGTTGAACGGTATAGAATATTTGGAACAAGGAGAACATTCGTCATCAACAGCGGATATTGAAACATCCGAACATTTGCGTTTTGCTCCGAAATCATTGGATATAACGTGGTCGTTTATGGCAGTTGTTACGGAAAAATCCGGTTTCGGATTGCTTTGGGACAATCCCGAAACACAAGCGGTTTTTGCGGTACCGGATTTTATTTTCGGCGATTCCAAGTCACATTATCTTGGATTATACGGTGCGGATTTTTCCGGAACATTGAAAATATTGAAAAACGAAAACAATTCCGAAACACAAATTCCAGATCGTTTAACTGCTCTTGATACACTTATTCTGTGGGCGGTTCAAAAACACGGATTGCCTGATCTTCCGAAACGTTTTCGCAATGACGAAGCGCAACGATTATTGAATTTGCAGGCTTATGAAAATTCGGCAATTACGGATTCGCAAAACGGTTGGCGTCACGCCGTAATCCCGGGCGCACCACAAATGTTTCCGCCGTCTTTTGGCGTCGATTACGTAACTGCAATATGGCAATTAACCGGAAAATTGACGCCAACTCCGCATTTGAATCACGGTGGAGCGCATCTTCGCAATCCGGCAGCGTTTTTGTTATCGGGCAAAGCGGAACAATTCCGCGATTTTTGCCGGAGTGAAGGAAAAGGACTTTGCCGGCAACAACAAGCCGATGGTGCTTTTTTGTATAACGGAAAATATCTCAAAGGGCATTGGGAAAACACCGCGTCGGGACATTGCGGCAATATGTTGTTTCGTTTATTGTACGATTATCGTGTTACCGGTGATCGGGAATTGCTGGATGCGGCGATCAAAGGACTCGAATTTGCGAACAAATATACGGTGCCGCGTGGAGCGCAGGTTTGGGAATTGTCGCTTCACACGCCGGATATTATGGGTTCGTCGCGAATGTGTCTGTCCAATATTTGGGCATTCGAGGCAACCGGAGAGAAAAAATATCTCAATGCCGCACGACGTTGGGCAATTACCGGATTACCGTTCGTTTATTTATGGCAAAAAGATTCAATCAAAAAACATGCCGACGGCGCAACGAAAATTATTATGGAATACGCAACAACACCGGTTTTCGGCGCAACAAATTTTCGTGCGCCCAATTGGATTGGTTTACCGGTACAATGGTGTGGTCTTGATTACGGCGAAGCCTTGTTCATGCTTGCCAAACACGATCAAACTCTCGATTGGCAAAAAATTGCCGAAGCGATTTTGATTGTTGCTGAACAGATGCAGTATCCTGAGGGACAATCAATCGGATTGTTACCGGATTCGTTCAACCTGGAATATCAGCAACGAAATATTGCGGACATCAATCCAACCGTTTTGGTCATGCAACGGCGATATCTTCAGGGACAATTGGAAAGTATTGATATTGCTTTAAGCAAAGACAGTAAATTTCGTATCGTTTCGCCATTCCGAACAACGATTGAAACAGATTCGAACGGTAAAAACGTTGCGGTGATTGAAGCGGTTGCCGGTATAACGTATCAAATTATCATCAACGGCAATACCATCAAAACGGTAACATCGCAAGGAACTGACCGGATCGGATTAGACACACTTTAGGCGGTCTTCAATATTAAACGTTTCAATTTCATTCTGTGAAAACCAAAAGAGGAATGTTTTGCGATGTAGGTGGGTAATGTTGCGTCGAAAGATTGCCCACCTTGTTTGTCAAAACATCGTCTATCTTGGTTTATCTTTTAGCGAAAATTTTACAATATATTACGAAATTTCGACAACAATATTGTTCGTTTTTCAATGCCATTCTGGAGATTGATCCGGTTCAAATATTGTTGCGGTATCGGTTTTGCCGTCGGAATGACGAACACCAATCGATTTGCCCTGTTTCCAGAAAGGAATACCGGATTCGTCTTCGGCATATTGTTGCAAAAAATATCGCGGAGCGTTTTTGCCGAAAATTTCCGAATAATATTGATCACATTCCGACGAACAACAGTAGGTCAGCCGATCAGTACGAAACGGTTGCTCGGTAATCCATTCGGTTCCGGTCAACCGAATTACCGTTTCGTTTTTGCGGTCAATTCGCAATTCAACTTTACCCGACTGCATCGGAACTTTGAAAACTTCAATATCGCCCTTGCCTTTCGCATCCGCAATCTTATGACCATTGAGAAATACGGAAGCCGGTTGTTTCAAAAAAGTTACGATATGAATAAAATCATCGCTTTCCGGTTCAAAAAACGGTTTTTGGTTATTTTTGCTGCGAAATTCAATATTGTACGGTTCAGGAACAAGATCATGCCGATATTTTTTGTACGCTAAAACAGCAAACTCTTTATGATTCTTTTCGGGATGTCCTTGCCAGATATTTTTGTAATGATTAAAAAGTACCGCGAACCCGAATTGATGATTGACTTCCGGCGCAACATGATGTCCTTCGGCATAATCGTTGTACGTAATAAAACTGATCAACGGCGTTTCCGTTTCAAGAACACGTTCGAGATAATCCAAATACACATCAGTAATTCCTACGTAATAATAATCATGTTCAACATCATCCGTTTTCAGTTTTTGCACGTCTTTCAAAAAATGATACATTCCGTAATCGTGCGAACTCTTTTTGTACAATTTTGAACCGTAATAATCAGGATAAACTCCCTGAGAAAACGTTCGTTTCTTTTCTTTGCATAATTTTGCGAGATCAAGCCATGCTTGTTTATTGTCCATATTTTCCGTCCAATTCCAGACGGCGGGAAAATATTCGAGTGTACGTTGAATATAGTTTGGGTCATTGACCCAGCGAATTTGATAAATGTAAGCCTGATCAATTCCGATTTTATGAGACAATTTTTCATAAGCGTACGCTATTCGCGGTAACACCATATCGGCTTTTTTTCGGAAATCCCAACCGGCTTCGCGAACAGCATCAGTTAACGTATCGCCAACCCAAAGATAGGTTAGAAAACGCCCATCCGGTGTTTTCATCCAAAATTTGTTGTCTTCACCAACCGCGTTCAGAATTTCGCGGAATCCCTTCGCGAACACTTCGATTTTTTCGTCTTCATTTTTATTCAGCGGCGGACTGCAAAGACACAAGGAAAATTTGAAATCAACACCTGCGTTCGCTGCCGCTTTGAAGAAATCAATGATAATATTATTGTAATTACGTTGAAAAACTTCGCCGGGCGGAAACGGATAAAAGAATTGAAAACCGTCAATTCCCAATTTTTTTGCTGTTTTAATGTGAAATTCCGCTGCTTCGACGCTGCTTTTTTTGAAATTGAAATAATAATCAATTGGTAAAATCTGGCTTTCCCCTCCGACATTGGCGGTAATACCGTCGGGTGCGAAATCTTCGTACGACAAAAAACGGTCACGAAATTGAGAGTCCCGAACAAACGCACCGGTCATAAAATGCGCCAACACTATTTTCTGATCAACAACCGGCAATTCCAAAATGGGACGATTCGGTTGAAAGTCTTCAAACTTCGGTAATTCACCGCCCAAAACAGATAAAATTGTTCCAAAAACAAAAACAGGAACATAAACGGAAATTTTACATGGAGACATCATCATTGATTTTTTGTTGGTTAAAGTTTGGTTATTGATTTTTATTGCTCTGATATTTCAGAACGGCAATATTTTACAAGATACCATTATTTCTGTCCACTATGGTAAGAACCGGTTTCGGAAATACAAAATTATTATTTTAATTTTTTAATTAAATATCCCAACGCAACAACAAACACAATTTTATATTTTATGGAAGAATTTAATTGGACAATTGTTGATTGTATTTCATGTTTGGAATGATTTTATACGTCATAACAAAAAACATGGAATTCAATACAAATCCTTCTTCAAACATAGAAATCGTTTGCGCGTTGGTTCTGGATAAAAATTCCACTAAAAACTTGTACGATAGATTACTATCTTTCTTTACGAAAAAAATCAGATATACTTTTGTACTTTCAGGTCAAAGATACAGACCATTCTGTTGGCAAGTTAGTAAAATTTTCCAAAATTTATAACAATTATGAAAAAATCTTGTGTATTGGCGTATTCGGGAGGTTTGGATACTTCTGTTATTTTGGGCTGGCTTGGAGATCAAGGATATGATGTTCATGCGGTTTATGTTGATCTCGGTCAACCTTGCGAAGATCGGCAGGCAATTCTTGAGAAAGCCGAAAAAATCGGTGCCGCTTCCGCGCGAATTGTGGACGTTCAAAATGAAATGTGCCGTGATTTTGCGTTTCCGATTTTACAGTTTCAGGCAAAATATGAAGGCGTTTATTTGCTTGGAACTTCTATTGCGCGTCCGATTATTTCCAAAGTTTGCGTTCAAGTGGCGCGGGAAGTCGGCGCAACCGCTTACGCTCACGGCGCAACCGGCAAAGGCAATGATCAATGCCGTTTCCAACTTGCCGCTGAAGCATTGAATCCTAATATTGAAATCATTGCCCCTTGGCGCAATGAAAAATTCCGCAAAACTTTTCCGGGGCGCACGCAACTTATTGAATATTGCAATAAGAAAAAAATTCCCGTCAAAGCATCGCTTCAAAAACCTTACAGTAGTGATGAAAATTGTTTGCATATTAGTTATGAGGCGGGGATTCTTGAAACATTGGATGTTTGTGGTATTGAATCGGTTGATTTCGGAATGTGTGTAACACCGCAACGTGCGCCGGACAGAACAGAACAGGTGGTGATTACTTTCAAAAATGGTGTACCGATTGCGGTAAACGGCAAGAAAAAAAACGCCGTTGGAATTGTCAAAGAGCTGAACCGTATTGGTGGTCGTAATGGTATTGGATTGATTGACATGGTGGAAAACCGGTTTGTTGGTATGAAAAGCCGTGGCGTGTACGAAGCCCCTGGTATGACTGTTTTGTACGACGCTCATCGTTATCTGGAACAACTAACGCTTGACCGTGATTTAATGCATCTTCGTGATCGGTTGTCGCCGGAAGTTGCGGAGATGGTCTATTATGGTTTCTGGTACCACGCCAAAATGGACGCCTTGCTGGCGTTTATCAAGGAAGCACAACAACCGGTTACCGGTGAAGTGGTATTGAATCTTTACAAAGGCAATATTGCTGTTCAAAGCCGGAACAGCGACAACAATTTGTATGATGAAGGAATTGCCACGATGGAAGGCGGCGACGCTTACAATCAGGATGACGCCGGCGGATTTCTAAGAATACAAGGTTTGCCGGGACGTGTACAAGGAAAAATACGACCTCGAAAATTCTAAATCTTGAACACAGAATACCGGAACACACGGAAGAAAAAAAATTACTAAAATTCCGTGTTCTTCCATGATTTCTGTGTTCAAAACAACAAAAACGAAAATCTCAAGAATGAAGAGTATATTTTTTACAGATAGATTACTATGATTTCTTGTTTGATATAAAGTTACGGAATTTGAACCGTCGTACCGTCACTCACATCGCCGAGCGGTACAATAATGCTTTCTGAAACAGTTACGGAAATACTGCGAACAGAACCATCGCCGATGAGGAAGTTACATATTCCCGGATGAGGTCCGCCAAAACCATAAACTCCAATATCATTATTATTATTTTTGGTGGTGATTTTTCCGACAATCGGGTTAATTCCATCGGCTTGGTGTTCCTCGGGACGACTGATTGGTGCACCGGTATTTTCAATATTACGTGCGGCTCCTGCGGCTCGATAACGACCGGCAGCAATATAGGGAACATCAGCAAGATAATTTTGAGCGGCACTACCGGCATCTCCACTTTTCGCAATACCCAACCGATTTGGTGGAATATGTTTTTCTCCCGCAATGAGTTGGTTACTTGTTCCGTCTTCCCAACGAGCAAGCGGATCTCGTGGCTCCCATGAATTATTATCGTTACCGATCAATCGAATTGCCAATCGAAACGGACCAAAGTGTTTTGTGATAGTGTCGTTATTATTATGGTCATGAACGAGATGCCAAGCAACACTATTTTTGGCACGAGTTACTGCAGCATAATCACTTAATGGTCCAGGAAGATCATCTTCGGCTTCTCCTAAATAAACAGCTCCGGCTGGTCGTCGTGTTGGACATGTATAAATAGAAACACTGCCCAACTCCTTTTTTTGTTCATCGCTTAAATTTTTCCACCATTGGCACGGATTTGTGGTGTTGTCCGAAAACCATACATTAAAACCTTTTCGGGTATTTGGTAATTCTGTTGCATTTGAATAAAAATCGTAAAGAGATTGTTGTTCAATAAAAGGCATAATCAGAATCCAAATGGAAACGCTGCACATTGAATTTTTGTTATTGTCTGACGTCTCACTGCCAAGACAAAGTGGCGGCAACATGCTGTTTCTTGCGGCGACAAAATTGTGAACACCGATTCCGAATTGTTTCAGATGGTTGGAGCATTGCATTCGTCTCGCGGCTTCGCGCGCCGCCTGAACTGCGGGCAACAGAAGAGCGATTAACACGCCAATAATCGCAATCACAACAAGAAGTTCGACCAATGTAAAGCCGAACCGTGAAGAGCGAATCGAAGAGAAGAATTTGGTGAAAAAGCGTCGAAAAATCGACCACTTTCCACTATCCGTTCTCAACTTTCCACTCCATATAGCCCCCCCCCCCTGCTTTACGCAATTTACCAAGTTTAACATTTGACTTTTCGCAAAAAATATTGCGAAAATCCCGACAATACATTTGACTAAATTTTCCATTGTCATTCTCCTCGTTTTCTAAGGTTTTACAAAATTGATCGCGAAACGCTTGCCAAAATACGGCAAAATAAACGCAACACGATTGAACTAAGTTTCATAGTTTATGTTAAACGGAAAAAAATGTCAAGAGACTTTTTTATTTAAAAAAATTTTGGTAATTATTCAGTAGAATTTTCGCTCAGAGATCAACCTCAAATGGACAAACCTTCAACAAACATAGATGAATCATGTTTCAGCAAACAAGATGAGCAATCTTCCGCCGAAGATTTTTCACTCGCAATTACGTCGGCTTTAAGAAAAATTGCGATAATCCAAAAATTGGTCTTTTACATGAGACACAAAAATGTTATAATTCTTTACCCATGTGAATTTTAAGCGGGACTCCTGTTTTTAACTAACAGCAGATAACGAAACCAAAAGCACATTGGGATTACTGCGTGCCGGTTGCCAGTACCCAGAGCATACAGTATATTTAAGTATCTTGGTATGTGAGTATCTTGATATGTAAGTATCTTGTTAAACCATTTCAATTCCTTCAAATTCATTAAAACAAAATCATGCAATCTTGGTCTATTGGAGTTTTTGCAAGTATCGACGCTGGTCTTGGTGTCAAATTGGAAGTTGTCCGCGATCTTGGCATCAAGACAATTCAACTTCACACTCCCCACAAAACAAGCCGCACTCCCGAAAATGCCGCCGTTTTCTCAAAACAACTTGCCAATTACGGAATTGTCATCACAACCGTTTTTCTCGGTTTCGAAGGCGAAAGTTATGAAACAATCGACATCACCGCAAAAACAGTTGGGTTCGTCCCACCAACCACTCGATCCGCAAGATTAACAGAAGCATTTGAAATATCCGACTTCGCAAAATTACTCGAAGTGTCGGCAATCGGTTCCCATATCGGTTTCGTTCCTCATGATCGAATCTCAACAGATTATAAAGAAGTTGTCGAAACAATTCGTTGCCTCTGCGATCATCTCGCAAAAAATAATCAAACATTGCACCTAGAAACCGGTCAAGAATCTGTCGATTCGCTTCTCGCCTTCATCAGCGATGTCCAACGAAATAATCTGTTTATCAATTTCGATCCGGCAAATTTAATTCTTTACGGAATTGGCGATCCGATTGGGGCGTTGAAAACGGTTGGGCAATATGTTCGCGGAGTCCATTGCAAAGACGCCGTGGCAACAACCGGTAAACCCGGTGTTGATTGGGGACGCGAAGTTCCATTCGGAACCGGTCAAATCAACGCCGAACTGTTTTTACAAACACTTCACGATATCGGTTATCGCGGTGCTTTGACAATTGAACGCGAAATCCCCGAAGAACCTCAACGCCAAAAAGAAGAAATTGGTCAAGCCGTTCAATTGATTACCCAACTCAAAACAAAAATTCTCAACATTTAATCAGGCGCCCCAAACGCCAACCCCAATAATTATGCCCTTAGTGAAAATTACGGTTCCTCATCAACTCGGTCAAGAAAAAGCAACAGAACGGTTAAAACAGAAACATGCAGAAATTAAACAACAGCATACTTATACTGTTACCGATTTGACCGAAACTTGGATTGATTCCCATTCGATGGAATTTGCTTTCAAAGTCTATGGTTTTTCGTTGACTGGTTCGGTTCGGTCGTTTGTGGATTCGGTAATGATTTCCGTTGATTTGCCGGTTGCCGCAATCTTGATGAAACACACAATTGAAAGCCAAATCAGAAAGGAATTGGTTCAGGTTTTGAGTTAAACCGGCGTACCAACATTAATTTTTGTATCTATTCAGTAGTGAATTTTCCCTCGTCCCGTTAGGGACAACATATTGATAACAAATTTAACCAACATTTTATTCCTAACATCCTTCGGAATAACAATAACAAACAATGAGAAAGTACCTTTAGGGAACTTCTAAAAAACCTGTTTAGCAAGATCGCGAGTGTCTTGCTCGTACTGATTATTGGCGAAAAACGCCTACATTTGTGATCGAGATGACCGCGCTCCTGTTATAAATAATTTCTGATTTTACCGGATTAGGTGTTTTGCAATTGAGCGGTAAAATAATTGTAAAAATAAATTGTTTGCGATAAATTGGTCGTTTTTCTATGGTGTTGCTTGAAGTTTTGGACATGAGAATTATTTTATTAAATGACACAGGATACAGTATAGTGATGTGACCGCTGTATTCATAACTTAGAATTTTAAAAAGGAATCGTATGACAAACAGGTTTTATTTTTGGAAAGTTCTGTTGTTTATATTATTGACATTACCAATTGTTTTATGTACTGGACTATCACTTGCCTCTGAAGCGGAAGCGTTAAATCTACTTAAAGCAATCGAAAATGAAAGGATGAAGTATAATTGTTTTCACATCAGTTATACGGAACAACGAATTGACGATGGTGGTATTACGATTAAGCAAGAGGTTGATTTTGATCATGGAAAAATTAGAAAATTTCACTTAAAAACGGAACATTTTCCTGGTTGGGCGGAGGTTCTAAATGGAGATGAATTTTACCGCTATACTTTTGATGAACACGAAGATGTTATGCTTGCTGCTTCAAATTCCGAAGAAGCCAAATACACTGGTATTTATGATCCGCGTATTTTAGGTCTTACAGACTTTCCAATTCTTCCTAATACGGTTAAATCATGCTTGCTTTATGGAAGACTTAGCGGTTTTACGGTTGAAGATACTGTTCTTGACGGTAGAAAAATCAAACGTGTTTCAATTAACGATAACGATGAGAAAAAACATTGGGACATTTATATAACGGAACCAGAGTTTAATCTTATAAAAAAAGTCTATTCTTCCTCAACGATAAATATTACAATAACGAATAAATATGACAATCCTAAATTGGGACCATTTCCTTCAGAGATAAAAATACTCCGTACAGATGAAGGAAACACAGTATTTAATCGAGTAATTAATATAACTGATTTTGAAGAAAAGAAAACATTTGCACCGGATACTTTTTCGTATAAAGCGATGAATCTCCCAATAAATACCGCAGTTATTGATTATCGGATTCATCAACGTCTCGGCTACTGGGATGGTGAGAAGTTAGTTGAAAAACCCGTGTCAATTCGGCACAGGAGTTGTATGAAATAGAGAAACAACTGCAAGAACGGCAACAACACAATAAGACCGTTCGATATGTTATGATAATAATTAGTGGGTTGTTGATTATTTTTTCCATTGTGTTAATGATTCGAAACCGCTTTCAAAGAAAATCATGAATATCCATCATTTTGAATTAATCAACTTTTTTCCGTAAAGGTAGTGTTACCGATAGACGACAGTGAATCAGTTGGGAGCAATCTCGTTCCGTGTTTACTCAACCTTGCCACGAAATGATCTTTTTTTTAATTGATAAATTTGTTATAATAGGCACTGTTTTGCTATAAATTGGTCGTTTTTGCGTAGCGTACTTTGCGGCAGATTTGTTTTTACCGCAAGATTTACAAAGGTCTCAGTTAGTTGCCCAATTAAATAAAGACCATTTTTGAACAAGATACAAGCAGGATACAATATAAACCGGTATCTAATAATTGATTTTTTTAACCCTTAAAATATCCTTAATGAGGTGAAACATGACACGTGTTCTCGTTGCCGACGATTCCAGTACGATGCGGAAAATTATTTTGCGGTCGTTACAAGCCGTTGGTGTTAAAGATGTTGCGGAAGCGGCGGACGGTTCGGAGGCTGTCGCTATTTTCGCTCCCGGTAAATTCGATATGGTTCTGACCGATTGGAACATGCCCGGTATGACCGGTTTGGAAGTGCTTAAAGCAATTCGGGCTCAAGATACAAAAATTCCAGTGATCATGGTAACAACAGAAGCAGAAAAAAGCCGCGTCTTGGAAGCAATTCAAGCCGGTGTTACCGATTATCTGGTCAAACCATTCACGCAAGACGTTTTAAGAGAAAAACTCGAAAAACATGGTTGTTGATCCAATGTCGATTTTACGTTGATGGCAAAAATTGTAAAATAAGGAAAGTTACGTTAAATTTGCCGGTTTTTTGTAAAAAAACGTTTATCGAGATCAGTTTTTTGTTTTGCATCAGGTAAAATAAATTTTATGACCGTTTCTGTAGGGTACACTTTCCTAAAGAAAAATCGGCAGGTTTTGGTGTTTGAGTTTCTGTTCCCGTTAAGAAGCCAACAATTACAGCAAAAAAATGGAGATGTTACAATGAATTTTAGCAAATTTGCAACAACATTATTTCCGCGAACACTTTTAACACTTTTTCTCGTTTTGGCTTTTATAGTAGCCTCAACAGAAGTGCTTCGGGCTCAGAATAATAATAACAACGACGGAAACTCGAATCCGTATTCAAATTATTCCGGTGTTCGGATTGATGCGAATGGTGTTCTGCGTCGGGATTATACACTTGATTATGGTCGCGTAAACGAACAGTATTTGATGTCGGCGAGAGCATCTTATTCCCAGTTGCCGAAAAATATTCAGGCAAAAAGTGCGATTCGATATCTTTCGTTGAATCGTCTCGAAAAAGCCTTAATTGATGGAAACGGTGCTGTGACTGAAGAGATGAAATATCTTGCCGGTCTTCAACGGATTCGTTACGTTTTCTATTTTTCCGAATCGAAAGATATTGTGATTGCCGGACCGGCAGAGGGTTGGTATCCCGGTTATGAAGGCGTTATGATGGGCGCAACTAGTCATCGCCCTGTTTGCGAACTTCAGGATTTGGTTGTTGCCCTTCGTGCGTACGCTCCGGGTAAAGACGCAACCGAAGTGGTTGGTTGTTCGATTGACCCGACAGAAGAGGGCAACGCCCGATTGCAACAGTTTCAGCAAATGTTTGGTCGTTATGACGGACCGGGTCGTCGTGAGGCTTTTGTTCGGGGGTTGCGGAAAAATCTTGGAATGCAAACGGTTCGGGTTGACGGGATTCCGGCGTCAACGCATGCGGCGGGAGTTATGGTTGCCGCGGATTACCGCATGAAACAAATCGGAATTGGTGTTGAACCGGTTCCACGCGGAGTTCACATTGATACGTTTATTGCCCACGCCGAACCGTCCGGTCAAAACGCACTTTTCCGATGGTTTTTCGTGCCGGATTATCAATCGGTTCTCTTAACAGAAGACCGAACCGGTATGGAATTGATTGGTTCCGGCGTTAAACTTGTCGCCGAAGACGAAGTTGTTACCGCAACCGGCGAACGAATTGCTCAGAAAGGAAAAATTGATAAAGCCAGTAAAATTTTCTCCAAATCGTTTACAGCGGAATATGCAAAATTGGCACAGAAATCATTGGTTTTTGCTCAGCTTCGTAATTTTGTTGATATGCTTGTTTGTGCCGCTCACATTCAGCAAGAAGATTTTTACGGAAAATCCGGTTGGACGATGGAATTTTTCGGCAACGAGGAAAAATATGCGGTTCAAACATTTAGTGCGCCGTCTCAGGTGGAACCGGTGGTTGGTTCGGCGGTGCGCAAAGGGGTGTTTATGGCACCAATTGGCGGCGGAGTCGAAATCGAACCGCGAGTCGCATTGCTTCCCGATAACGCTAAAATTGAAGAGAAAGAGCAAATTACCAATGTTCGGAATGGAGTCAAACTCGAACTTCAGCCGGGTCAATGGTGGTGGGATTAAGATGTGATCGGTTAAAATCAATAAAAAACGCCGTAGAACCTAACTCCTTACTACAGCGTTTTTTATTTTGTTCAAACCAAAGATCAAAAGATCAACGTACAGGAATTTTAACGTTTTTATGAGTGGATTGAGGAGTTTCATGAATTGCGTCATAAATTTCTTTACGATGAATCGAAATATCTTTTGGTGCTTCGATACCAAGACGAACTTTATTTCCGCGTATTTCAACAACAACGATCGTGATATTATCGTTAATGACAACACTTTCGTCTGTTTTTCTAGAGAGTACTAACATGATTTTATTCCTTCCTGTTGGCAAAGCTTCATGTTGTGGCTAATTAATTCCTTGCGATAATGGTAATGATATTTTGAGCGAACGCGGTAAGGAAAGAGACAACATTTCGACTCTTTCATACGTAATCATGGTGTCTAAAATGGATTTCGTCAAATCCCTGAGAACAAAAAAACACAAAAAATTTAAAATTCGCGTCTGTTTGTATCAATTATATCAATTAATAGCGTTGTGTTCCGGCGAGACAGATTGAGCAGAATACGTTATTGAATATAGAATCTCCGAAACTTCAAATTGTAAATCAGAGAACCATAAAAGAAGTATCGATCATTTCAGTAATGAAATGGATAAGATGGTTGGTGTTGATATTGGTTGGGATATTGAATGGATGTTGCTATTTTGTTTGGAATACGAGACAGTTTGCTTTCGGGAATGGGGAGACAAGGAACAAGGTTTGTTGTTGTTGAATCGCGTGAAACAATAATGGAATTTTTTCCTCGTTCCAGTGTGACCGGAGCTGTTCTGCCGTATAAATCTTTTGATTGGGAACGTGTGGCGACGGCGGGAAATTTTTCTTGTGTTGTTGGTTGTGTCAGAAAATAGCTTGGAGTTATTTTTGGAGAGGTTTGAGAAAAGTATTCGTCTTGTTGTCTTGGAATAACAACGCTTGTTTCTCGTGTTCGTTCGTTCCAATAAACCGTGTTGCCTTCCAAACCGAACTTTGGATTTGTTGGTGGATAGGCGGGATTTTTACAATTATAAATTGTTCTTCCGTCGGCATAACGGATTACATTAATTGTTGTCATTACTTTTTTACTTTGTCTATTCGTTCTGTGTTTTGATTCGATTTATTAACATTTTAACATCTTTCCGTTTTGTCGGAGTTTTTTCCTGTTATTGTCGATTCGAAACTGTTTTCAGTGGATTTTGAGTTTTTTCCCATTTTTAGGTTTTATAGGATTTAGGAGTGACGAAGAATGCCGGAAGGGGCTGAACTGTTAAAAAAAGTGCGTCGGGTCGAAATTGTTGCCAGCCGAACAGTGAATGATCTTTTCGCCGGTCAATACAAAAGTGTGTTTCGTGGTCGTGGGATGGAATTTAGCGAGGTTCGCGAATATCAACCCGGCGATGATATTCGGTCAATTGATTGGAATGTCACTGCGAGGGCGGGTAAACCTTTTATCAAACATTTTGTCGAGGAACGGGAATTGACGATTTTGTTCCTTGTGGATGTTTCGGCTTCGGGAATTTTTGGATCAACTCGTTCGAAACTCGAATCCGCCGTCGAAATGGCAGCAACACTTATGTTTTCCGCATTGAAAAACAATGATAAAGTGGGGCTTATTACATTTGCCGAACAGGTGATTGATTTCTATCGTCCCCGAAAAGGTAAGGCGAATGTGTTACATTTGATACGAGAATTGTTGGCGGTGGAACCGTCGGCGCGTCAAACCAATATCAAAGCGGTTCTTGATTATGTTAATCGTGTTCAGAAACGTCGTGCTGTTGTGTTTTTGCTTAGTGATTTTCTTGTTCCTGAATTAACAGGGGTGATGGAAAAAAATTTCTGGGATAAAGTCGGTCAGAAAAAACCGGACAAGGCGGGTGATTTTCTAACGGGCAGTAGCCGTTTGGAGAAAAATATTTTGTTTCATTCTCTCCATTCACCTCGACAAGTTGCTGCAAATGGAGAACAAGAACGATCTCTTTCGATGTGTGTTCGCAAACATGATTTGATTGCGTTGACGTTTTCTGATCCGCGAGAACGAGAATTTCCCAATATTGGTTTGATTACGTTACGGGATGCCGAAACGGGAGAATTACTCGAAGTGGACACCGCCAATCCGTCCATTCGCCAAATAGTGATACAACAATTTGCTTCCGGTCAAAACAGAATTAACGAAACTCTTAAACGTTGTCATGTGGATCAATTACAAATTGAAACAGGAAGTGATATTATCGCCAACTTGAGACGTTTCTTTCATTCGCGTAAAAAGAAAGACCTTTAGAGAACGATTATTTTTTTATTGTTTTTTATACAAAAATTAAAAAAGAAAATAAACTGTTATTGTTTACTTCCCTCACTATGAATTTGAAACGAATATTGCTTTGTGGAGCGGAAATTTTCGGATTGAATTGTTTCTCGCGGTTTCGGACACGGCGGCGGTTGTTGGGACTTTGCTATCATAGTGTTGTTTCGGACAACAGCCCGCAAAACGACGCACGAACACGACTCGCCGTAACTGTTACACAATTCAATAAACAACTCAAAGAATTACGAAAACATTGGAATCCGGTTTCGTTGACGCAAATTCGCAATGCGGTTGAAAAAAATATTCCGTTGCCGGATTATGCGGTTCACGTTTCTTTTGACGACGGTTACAGAAATAATTTGACACTTGCCGCGCCGTTGCTTTCCCGATACGAAATTCCGGCAACGATTTTTATTACAACAAATTTTATGGCAACACAAGGACAATTGATTTGGGCATTGGAAATTCATGAGCGGCTTGTTTGTTTTCCTGATTCTGAAATTGAAATCGGCGGCGTCCTATATTCGTTACCGCCGCCGGAAACTCTGTCGCGGACGGAACGATCTCTGGAATTGCTCCAACAGATTAAACATCTTCCGACGGAGGAACATAAAAAAATGTTGCAATTTTTGCGAAATCGTACCGAAATTGATTTGACGCCTTTTTGGAAACGGGAATTATACGAATTTTTGAACTGGGACGAACTTCGTTTGCTTCGCGAACAAGGAATGGAAATTGGAGTACACACGCTTTCGCATCCTGTTCTTTCCAATCTTGATCAGACGGAATTGAATGAAGAATTGTTGGCATCGAAAAAATGTCTTGAACGTGAATTGGGTACGGAATGTGATGTTCTTGCTTATCCGTTTGGTTCGATGTACGATTTTTCCGATCAAGTAATTGAAACAGCGCGGCGTCTTGGTTTTCGTCTGGCGTTTACGTTGCAAGATTGCCGTAACGCGACAAAATTGGATGCGATGCGGATTCACCGAATTTGTATTCATCGCGAACATTCGCTCAATTCGTTCCGTGCTTTAATTTCCGGTTTGCGAAATGTTTCATTATTGACATCGTGA
>JAIRTV010000067.1 GCA_031254675.1 Planctomycetaceae bacterium
GTAACGTGTGAAGAGTATAATTCTTTATGTTGTTTTAGCAACAAATTCTAGTAAACGAGGAGATGTTCATCAAGATGATCATTGAAAACAATCTCTGACCAATGAATCATATTTGATTATCTGTAACTCTCTCTGCTTGTTGTTCAAACTGTTACCTCTGTGCCATTGTTTCAATAGTGATTTTCAACTTGTTACAGTGGCACGAGTCGGTCTCGATCATGCAACTATTCCATTCGATACGCCACGCAATAGCAACATGTTCCAAGTCCCCCTAAAAGCCGGGCGGTTCTGAAACTATTTGATTTGTCAGATTACATCCTTTTGTTTCAAGTCCCCCTAAAAGTCGGGCGGTTCTGAAACATTGGATTTGCAACATCTTTTTATCAAATGAATTTAGGTTCAAATTCTTTGAAGAAACACGAGAATTTTTACTCATTTTTAACCTCCTTTCTACCGTTTTTTTCGGCTTTGAGGTAAAGGGTTTCACTACGTTTCATCACATCGAATCAGGAATAATAGACACCAAAAAAGAGTAGAAAACTTTTCACGATTGAGAATAAAACCTAATTTATAGCCAACAATGTTCTTTATACCAATGAGTTGTCTGATTGATTCGTTCGGCGAATGAAGCGAGCGGCGAAAAATTGAGTTGTTGTTGCGATTTTTCAGGCGAGCAACGCCAATGATGTAACGATTCCCACGCTTTCGCCCAATCATAAGGCGAACTAGTTTCTGAAAATTGTTTTAATATTTCATAAAAAGTCGAAACGGAAAAAAGAACCAACGGCAAACAACGAATAATGCGAACTCGTTGTTTGCCCAACGCTTGTCCGATTTCTTTTCCGACTTCGGATAAACGAATCCCATCATTATTTGCCGCAAAATAAATTCCCGTACCAATCGGCGCCTCCGGTGTAATTCGTTCTCCTGATTTTGCAACAGTAATAAGCAATTCGCTCAGATCAGCCGCGTGAATCCAAGAATAAATTTTGTCGCAAAATCCGGGGATAGGACAAATACTCAAACGGTCAATTGTTTTGAACAATTCCCAACTCATCCGGTCAGCTTCGCCAAACACAATACCCGGACGAACAATAGAACACGGTAATCGATCAGAAACTGCCGTAACCACCTTTTCAGCACCCAATTTGCTTTTACCGTAAGCGGAAATCGGACAAGGAATATCGGTTTCATATTTCGGTTGTTCCCAACTCGAAGGACCCGCAGCGGCAAGCGAAGAAATATAAATAAATATCGGCGGCGTCGAATTTTGTATCGCCGCCTTAACCAGATTTTCCGTACCGAAACAATTTGTCGTTTCAAATTCCCGATTTTTTCGTGCGCGAATTTTACCGGCAAGATGGAATATTGTATCGCAATTATTTGCCGCTCTGATCAAACCGGCGGAATCGGCAAGCGATCCGTAACATAATTCAACATCAAACATTTTGAGTTGATCGGTTACGGAATCCGGTCGAACAAAACACCGAATTTCACAATTCTCTTTTTGTAAACGCCGGATTAAATGAAAACCAATAAATCCACTACCTCCCGTGACAAGAACTCGTTTCATAACTTCTGAATCGCTAATTAACGTAACTTATCGTTTTGTCAATCATTCCCTTGCATCACCGCCATTTTCGCCGCCAATAAACTCAATACAATCATTCTCACAATATTCCATCATTAGAAAACATTGCGAAAATTGAATGTACGAAAACAAAGTTAATTTGAAGGTTTCGGCTTTTGTGTGCAGAAAATCGGCGGAACACCTAAAATTGTCACACTAAAATCTTCGAGTACCAAACGACTCGGTCGTTCCAAAACAATTTGCCAGAGACCACTCATATTATTGTTTCCGTCGGTTTGCTCAAACTGAACCAGTTCGTTAATCGCATCTTTACTCCAAACGGTTTGACCTTCCGGATTCATAATACTCGCCTTAACCGCTTCCTTGCCTTCTCCACGAATCCGAACTCCAAATTCTTTCGATTGTAACGGCACCGAAAAATAAAACCGGCAAGGACTGGCAAATAAATTAAGATACGGATAAGCAGGAAATGCAACAGGTTGCGTACATTGAACAAGTCGCACTGCATGATTGCCGACATTGGCTCGTAAAACATAGATACCGGTTTCCGAAACAGAATCGAGTTTGTACTCAAATTTTTGTATTGATTCAGCCGGAATGGTAAATTTTTGTACGGTTCCGTTTGGTAAGGTCAGCGTTCCCGAATAAGAGGTCGGTTCCGCTTGCGTCCCGACTTTTCGAACGGCAAGCGTAAATCTTATTGGCGTTCCTTTTTCAGCGTAAATCCAAAACGTTCCTTGTTTTCGTAACCAAATGACCGGAAGAGAATCCACCGTTTCGGATAATTTTGTTGCTAAGGGAACAAAATCTTTGGGATTCGGTTCGACTCGCGGAATCGCCTTGAATAGTTGCTTGGAATAATTTTGCGCCAGCCAGGAATCGTCAATTGACAATTTTGTTGTCTGACCATTTCGTGTGAGTTGCAGTTGACCGACAATTTGTTGCGGAAAACTTGAAACACCGCTCAATTTAATAGGCAACCGCTCCTGATCATCAGCAATCTGAATTGACCCCAAATCTATTCCTCCGTAACCATCCAATTCGCGTGTTTGACAGTGAATTGGTGCCATTTCCAGTATCTTTCCACAGTGAATGATTTCTGTATTTTTCATCGTAACAGCAACACCGTTGGCGGCTTTTTGACGAATTCTCACTCCTCCGTCTTCACAATTTTCAAAACGACAATCAATCAGCTCACAATGTCCCTTCACGATCAACTCCGGCGTGTCGTCCGTAACAAAATCAAAACCGTAACCTTTTCCGCCTTGCACAACACATTGTTCCAGCCGGACGGAAATAGGAACAGTTGATTTCAAAAGAGGCGGTAGATACAACGCAATACCAGCACCGGCATTATTTTCGATACGACAACGCCGCATTATACAATCGGTTAATTGTTCATCAGGACGGTTGGGCTCAAAATCAATACCAGCCGCCGGCGGTGTTCCCCATGTATTTTTCAAAACACAATCTTCAATAAGAAGCCGATCAGCACTGATCACACTAATTCCTTGCCGGTTATTGTCGTCACAAATAACATTTTTAATCGTAACATTGCGGCATGGAACACCTTTTGTGGCAACACCAAGATAAATTCCATCGCCGCCACTGGCGATAATGGAAAGATTTTCGATAACAGCATTTTCGACACTCCGAAATGCAATACCGTGTCGCCATTCCGATTTTTTGTACGCATCCGAATGATAATCGGCTTTTCGCATTCGCAATGTCGCACCGCTACCAAGTCCAATGATTTTAATATTTTTTGCATTAGATACGGAAAGAAGCGACTCGTTAAGCCCTTGAAAAAGTCCCTGTTTCGCGAGTAATTCGGTGCCTTCTTCAAAAACAAGTTCCAGATCACTGTGCAGAAATAATGGAGCAGTAATCCAAGGAGCGGATTGACGATCCACAATCAAACGCGGCACTTTGGAATCAATCGCCGCTTTGAGAAACGGCGTTGAATCTTCCGCATCAAAACCCCACCAAGAAACTCTTGCCTCCTTGAGAACTCCAGCAACAACCTGCTCCACCTTTTCCGGTTGCGGGGCTGCATTGAGATGTTCAAAAATATTTCCTGAAACGAAAATAAGAAACAGAACAAAACTTAATCGGAACATATCGAACCTCATTCTGTTGCAAAATAACATCACAAAATTACCGACACAACTATTGAAGTTTGTCGGCAAAAAACTACGATTTGTTTTTTCGTGCGAAATCGTCCATGAAACCACAAAGTTTGGCAACACCTTCTTTCGGCATAGCGTTGTAAATAGACGCTCGCAAACCACCAACACTACGATGACCACCAAGTGTTGTCAAACCGGCTTTGTCGGCTTCGCTCTGAAATTTCTTGTCCAACTCCTCAGACGGCAATCGGAACGGAACATTCATTATCGAACGATATTCCTTATCAGCATGACCCTTGTAAAAACCATTCGAACGATCAATCGCATCATAAAGTAATGCCGCTTTTTCTTTATTGATCGCATACATTTTATCAAGACCGCCAATATCATGAAGCAACCATTCTGTTACGAGTTTCACCATGTAAATCGCAAAACACGGCGGCGTATTGAGCATCGACTTGGCTTCGGCAATTTTTTTGTAATTGAGCAAGGACGGAATTTTACCATCGGAACGTTCCAATAAATCGTTGCGAATAATAACCAGCGTCACACCAGCAGGACCAATATTCTTTTGCGCACAAGCATAAATAAGACCGAATTTCGAAACATCAATCGGTTTACAAAAGAAATCCGACGAAGAATCACAAACAAGCGGAATATTTTCCGTACTCGGATATTCCTGATATTGCACTCCTTCAATCGTTTCGTTGGAACAAATATAAGCATACGCCGCATTCGGTTCAAATTGAAACTCATTCGCACCAGGTTTCCGCTTGTACGATAAATCTTTTCCATCCCACACGGATTGGGCGTTGCCAACAAGATTCGCTTCGGAAAACGCTTTCTTGCTCCATGAACCGGTTACAACATAGTTTGCGGATTTTCCGTTCAAAAGATTGATCGGAATCATCGCAAATTGCAACAACGCACCGCCTTGCAAAAAAAGAACATGATAATTATTCGGAACATTCAATAATGTTCGGACATTTGTTTCGGCTCCTTCGATGATCGGCTCAAACATTTTGGAACGGTGCGAAATTTCCATAACAGACGCACCGGCACCTGGCAAACAAAGTAATTCTTCCCGCGCCTTTTCAAGAACCGGAAGCGGCAAAACAGCAGGACCCGCAGAAAAATTGTAAACACGATCAGTAACAGACATAAATGTAATTCCTTAACAGTAAAAGGGTTATAGCAAAAATAGTTGTCAAAACAACCGTTAAATTTTAGCATCCGCTTACAAAAAAGAAAGCCCCTCTGTACTTTTTTCAGAAAGTATTTCCGAAACTGTTACGGCGTAACTCAGTAATTGCTTTTCGTTGAAAGATCGCCAAATTATTTTCGATACACCCAGTAAAGAAGTATATTATATTATCGTTGCCTAAAATGCCAATACGTTGTTTTTTGCCAAAACACTTTGAAAATACGACAAAAGATTATTTTAGAGCGCATCGGAAACTGTTACAGAAGAACCCGCACGATACACTCTAGCGTTCCCAGGCTGTTGCGTGAATTTAGAGGAACGAAGCAGTTGAACGATTTTCGGCGAAATATTGCCCACCAAACGTAACAAAACGAACAAAGGATAAAAAATAGAACAACGTTCAAAAGTAAACATACTAAACAAGAGGAAAAATCGGAAAATAGCGAACGTGAAAGAAATCTTGACTAAATAATATTGCTTAGCCGATGATTAAATGTAATTGCTGGTTCGGCAAAAGTTCAAAATTTTGTTTATTCTTCTCTTTTTATCCATTTTTGCGTTCCTTATTATTTGGGAGCGTGATTGATTTATGACCGGAATATCAATGCCGCCCAATTATAGCGAATGCGATAAAATGAATAAAATAGTCCATTACAAAACGACCAATTTCTTGTTGCCAACACGGACAATTATTTGGTTTATCTTTTTTATTTTGCCTGTTCTGTTTGTTCTTCCAATTTGGGGACAGGAAGAAATCGAAAAAACAACCATTACCCGAAAAGAAAATCGCGAATCACGTCTGAAAAGGCAAATGCTTGCTCTCAATCAGGAACAGGAAATTCAAGATTCCGCCAAAAAAATTCCTTGGGATTCGCTTACTTCTCAAGCCAAATCCAAAATCACTCATGTCGTTTCGGAACATTCTCTCTTTCGCCGAATGCCACAACAAAAAATTTACGCCGACCCCGAAATGTTCCAATTCCTCGCGCAACATCCCGATCTTGTTGTTGGTTTTTGGGAAAAATTGGGAGTTACTCAAATTTCGCTTCAGGAATTGAACACCAATAAGTTTCTGTTGAAAGAAACAACCGGAACAACGGCAATGGCGGAAGTGGTGTATCATACTAACGATATTTGTATTGTTTACGCGAAAGGGTTATATAAAGGACCTTTTTTAGTTAAGTCTTACGATGGCGAAGTTGTGTTGATTCTTCGCAACCGTCTCATGCGAGACGCGAATAATGAGCCGATTATTATGTGTGACCTGGACGTTTTTGTTCGAATTGATCATCTTGGCGTGGATTTTCTTGCCAAACTTTTTGCAACAACACTTGGCAAAATTGCCGACAGTAATTTTGAACAAACAGTTGCGTTTGTCGGATATGTTTCTGAATCCGCCGGAATCAATGCGGAATTGGTTAAGAGAACGGGTTATCAGGTCAAAAATGTTCGTGAAACGGTTCGAGAAGATTTTGGTGATGTTGTTGATCGCGTGGCAATACGAGTCGCTCGCCGAAACCACCGGAACTTTTCGGAACATTCTAAACTCGGAACGGAAATGTATCCGGTTCCCGCAAACCTGACCTCGGTTCAAAAACGAATCCATCAAATACAACAAACAGATAATTCAATGATTTTGGCGGTTGGTTCGGAAAAATTCAAACAAGAATTTGATGAAACTTTTCAAAGCGATCCGTTTTTCGTCGTTCAAAATTCTTCGGACGAAAAGAAAAAAGAAACAACCCAATTTCGCTCATCCGGTTTCGCTCAACCATTGGAACCGTATTGGGAGTTACCATTAGAACAACACGAAGAATTATCCGATTCTATTCCGGCGGTTCTGCCGACAACGACCAATTCCATGTCGGATGTTGAATGCACCGAAACAGACGATAATACCGCTCCTTCTAAACGGGCAATCTTCACAACACCAAAAATCGCACGATAATTGACGAACATTTGAACATTTATTTTGGACAATGTTTATTTGAATGACTCCATTGTAATGATTCGATTGTAATGATTCGTGTGATGATCGGTAGTTCTCTCTCGTTTTTGTTCTTCGCAACTTCGTTTGAAATTGAATCTGTTTCGTCATATTAAGTTGAAGAAAAAGTCTATTAAAAGAAATTTGAAAATTCGTATTGGAGAAATTTT
>JAIRTV010000077.1 GCA_031254675.1 Planctomycetaceae bacterium
GACAATCTTTCTTTTCAGGTGGGCGACCTTTCGCCGAAGGATTTTCATCCGCGGTCGCGTCGGCGATAGCCGACTAACAGAAGTTCGGATGAAGAGAACGGAAGTTCCGTGGAAGGGAACAGAAGTTCCGTGGAAAGGAACAGAACGTTGACGCTATTCAAAAGAAATTCCGTATTAAGGAATCAACCTAACACTCCCAAACAACCAGACTTAACAGAAAAGAAAACAACAATGCCGGACTATATTCCGTTTGCCGATGAGAAGTTTTTAGAATGGGCGGCTAACCTTGTAGTTGATAGTGGAAAGTTGATAGTGGAGAGTATCGCGTGCGGAATTTTTACAACAAAACAATAATTCCGCATGCGACACTCTCCACTTTCCACTATCAACTCTCCACTATCCATTCCTAAGGGTTAGAGAAAAGGTCTATTCTATTAATACAGTGATTGCCTGATTGAGAACATCTTCCTGAATCAGAATGGGAAGAAAAGGATCAAATGAAACCGACACCGCAATCGCATCAGAAGGACGACAATCAATCTCAATTAAATTGTTGCCATGAATAACCCGCAAGGCAGCAAAATAAGTTTGGTCTTCAAAACGATGAATCAGAATATCTTGAATTTTTCCGCCAAGAATTTCAATCGTGTTGCAAAGTAAATCGTGTGTCAATGGTCTTGGCGATTCGATTCGTCGGACACGGCGGTCAATAGATGTCGCCTCCACAATCCCAATCACAATCGGTAATTCACGATCCCCATTGACTTCGCGCAGAATCACCGCTTGCTGGTTGTGTATTTCGGTAATAACGATTCGAATAAGTTCCAAACGGATCAACATAGTACTCAGAATAAAAACAAAGATAAAATAAAACATCGCTGATAATATCAATCAATTATCAACCACAACCACGAAAATATCCACAAGACAAAATCATCTTAATAAAAAATCGGCGCGCTTTCAAGAGAACCACAACGTTTTAAAAACGATACTTTGGACAATCATTTGATTTGTAACTCATGTGTGGTTTGTGACGAATGATTAATGTTGTAAACATCGCATTAGGAGCAATGATTTGCAGATTACGTTGATTTTCACCGATGACTCGGGAGGAGTTCTGGCAAAACAAAAACAATCGGCGCCAATTAATGTCAATCAACGTTCATCAGCAAAATTTGCAGATACTCCTTTTTCCAGCGAATGAAATATGATGTCGCTTTTACTTTGCGGTCAATTGATTATAATAAACGCCTATTATTCTTTGGAATGTTCGGTTTAACCGCGGAGAATGTCTTGCCAACGGTGTACCGAATTAACACCGACCAGTTTTATGGATCCAATGAGAATTGTTGCCGCAACATTATTCTATTGTTTATTCGTTTTGCCGCTTTGTGCGGAATCGCCGTTTGAAATCAAATCAATTCGGGTTGGGATTGAAGGTTTTTACAAAAATGGTCTCTGGACACCAATCACCGTCGAATGGGAAGAAACAAAACATCAACCGGTTCGGATTTCTCTTGCCTGTTTGGATTCCGACGGAACCCCAATTACCTATCAATACGCTCTGCCGTTTCACGGAAATAAAGCAACCGTTTACGCCAAACTAGGACGGAAAGAAGGACAATTAACCGTTCAACTCGAAACAGCAAACGGAATCACCACCCAAAAACAAATCCGCCCGTCCGGCAATCCATCAAAACAAAAAATGTCGGAATCGTTAAAAAACCAACCACAAAATCAGTTTTGCGAACCGGTTTTGAATGAGCGTCCGATTTATCTTATTGTCGGCAACGAAGATATTGGGTTGCAAGGAGCGATTGCGGAATTGTCGCTTCGGGAAGATCGGCGACCAATTCTCGTTAAAATTAATTCGTTTGCTGAATTACCGGAACAATGGTTTGGTTTTGAAGCGGTTGAAATGATCGTCCTCACAACCACAGAACCACAACAATTTGAAAATATAACCGCTCAAAGTCAACAAATTCATGCGATCAACGATTGGGTTCGTCTCGGCGGTCAATTGTTCTTCTGCGCCGGTCGCGATTCCGAACCATTGCTCCAAAATCCAAACAGCGCGTTGCGAATATTTTTGCCCGGCAATTTTTCGGAAATGACCGAACTGCGGCAAGGAACCCCGTTGGAACTCTTCGTCGGTAGTAAACGTTCCGTGTTCATGAACGGCACGAACGATGCTCCGTTTCTGAAAATGCCGCGTTTTACAGAATCACGTGGGATTACGTTTGTTCGGGATGGCGATTTGCCGTTGGTACTCCGTTGCGCTCACGGCTTCGGAACAATTATTTATTTCGGCGGCGATTTAAGCGGCAAACCATTAAACTCTTGGCGTGACCGTGTTGCGTTGGTGAGAAATATCTTGCAATGGAGTACGGAAAAATCGCTCCGAACTTCCGGTTCGATTTCGGGAACGATGATTCAACTTGGTTACAACGATATCTCAGGACAAATTCGTAGCGCACTTGATCGGTTCGAAGGAGTTCGTATTATTCCGTTTTCGATCATTCTGATTATTTTAACGGTGTATTGGCTTGTTGTTGGGTTGTTTGATTGGTTTCTTGTTCATAAAATTCTGAAACGACCAACGATTACTTGGATAACATTTCCGTTTTGGATTATATTTTTTGGGACATTAACTTATGCTCTTGCCGCTTCGGGACGACCCAATAAGGCGATTCTTAATGAACTGGCGTTGGTGGATGTGGACGGCAAAACCGGTGATTTACGGTACAGTCATTGGGGACATCTTTACAGTCCAAATGACGCAACGTTTTCACTGTCGCTGAAAACAAAATCAATTGTTACGCCAACCGCTTTCGGTTTAACACTGTTCTCGTGGAACGGTTTACCGGGAACCGGTCTTGGCGGAATGTCTCCCAAAACAGTAAGTCCCACCATTTGGCAAACCCATTCCGTTCAAGAATTTCATAACAAAATCCCTGAATATTCGTTGCGAGAAATTAAAGATGTTCCGGTTCAAGTTCGCTCCACGAAAAGTTTTTTTGGGCAAAGTTGGTTTCATTCGCGTGAGTTATTCGATTCAACTGCGTTGTTCCCTTCCGCATCTTTTGTTTCATTTTCATCGGCTTCTCAATTAACGGATGAAGAAGGAATACCGGTTGGTTTTCTCGAATGGCATCAACAATTTCCGGTGTTGGAGTCATGTATTTTGGTGTACGGGCGTTGGATTCAAGAACTTGGAACAGTGGAGCCCGGACAAAAAATTCCGGTTGGAAAAACGACACCACGCCGTGAACTCCGCGATTTATTGTTGCCAAAAGAAACAATCAACGATGCCGCTCTTCGTCGTGTGGCAACATACAATCCGCAATCATTTGATTTAGAATACATTATTCAAGTTTTATCGTTACACAAAATTCTTGGCGGTTATGAATCGACGGGACTTTATCATACGTTCCAAAAATCGTTGGACATGAGCGAATTGCTTTCCACAGATCGGGTGTTACTGATTGGCACGGTTCGAGAGCCGTTACCGGAATTGTTCAGCTCAACAATTACCGGCAACAATATCGAAAACCGCCGCAAAATTATTTTCCGCCAATCATTACCGATAACACTCACGGCGTTGTCGCCGCGATTGAAATTGGAACAAAAAACAATCAAAGATGATTTATTAGCCCCTCCGCTGGATCCGGCAAAAGCCAGAGGCGGACATGGCGAATATCAATACCAACAAAACCAACAAAATTCAAAATAACACTCCCAACAGTTAGTCATACCTTTTTCGTAAACTTTACGTTTTTTCGTTTTCAACTACAAAATACACAACTTCTTCCGAACATTTTCCATGCTTAGAATCATTAGTTTTTCGTTATTGTTGTTTGCCGTTTTATCAGTTACGGTTCTTGCGGAAACAACTACTCAACCGTTCCCAAAAACCAACACAACAAAACTCCTTCGATTTCCTGATATTCACGGTAACACAATTGTTTTCTGTTACGGTGGTGATCTTTGGAAAGTTGCTGCGAAAGGCGGTACGGCAACACGACTCACCGCTCACGAAGGTCTTGAACTTTTCCCCAAATTTTCGCCGGATGGTAAATGGATTGCATT
>JAIRTV010000108.1 GCA_031254675.1 Planctomycetaceae bacterium
CGAATAAAAACGCGGTTGAAACGGTTCCCCCTTTTCCGATGAGAAATTTTCCGTATAATTTGGCTTTTTAATTTCGATTTCCATTCTCGACTGGAGGAATACTGACGTGGGAACCAAAAAAACCGGCAAAGGACGACGCAAAATTGGACGAAAAAAAAGACGAATGCGATCTAAAATCCGGCATCGTAAAAATTAAATTCGGTACCGAAATCGGTATTCATTTCCGTTCGATACTGAGACGTTGGACGAATATTGACGAAATTAACCGGAATACTGTGATCCGGTTAATTCGTTGCTGTTGTTGTGTTCAACGGGAAACGTCCTAATTTATCGGTAACGATATATCGGTGTATTTATGAAAGACCATCGTGTTCTCGTTCCGGTTTCGCATCCGCTTGGCGGTATTCGAACGTACATGCTTTATTATTTCCGACGACTTCACGAGGAATCGGGATATCGTTTTACGTTTCTTTCCGAAGCCGGTAACGCTTTCGAAACTTTTAAGCGTGATCTTATTGATTGGGAAGGCACGGAGTATGTTGAAGTTCCTCCGAAATGCGGAAGCAAAACGGTTATTCAAATACTTCGCCAAACGCTCAAAACGCAATCGTTTTCGCTTATCCATTCGCAAGGACTCAAAGCCGGAACCGAAACCGCAATCGCAAATTATTTCGGGAACATTCCCCATCTCATTACATTGCACGATGTTATTCTTCCGCAAAACGCTATACCGGGGCGTTTCAAATGGTTGAAAAAAAAAATCATTTCGTTAGTAACACGTCGTGCTTCGTTTATTGTTCCGGTATCGCATGACTGTGAAGTCAATCATTTACAAATTTTTCCGGTTTGGCAACGCGGACCGGTTCGGGTGAAGACGATTCTGAATGGTATTGATCTTGAACGGCTGGAACATTCTCGTTTGCGGTTTGAATCGGGTCAAGCAACTCGTTTACGGGAACAATTTGGTATTGGTGATCGAGTTGTTCTTGGTGGTTTTTTTGGGCGTTTTATGCCACAGAAGGGAATTGATCTTCTTCTGAAAGCGTTGGAGTTGCTTGTGGATCGTGGTTTTGCGGATCGTTTCCGGCTTGTTGCAACGCAAGATCGCAATGGTTTTTTCGATGAAACGCTGAAACTTGTTGCGGAGAATCCGAAACTTATTCGAATGATCCATTTTATTGAGTCGGTGCCGGATATTGTGCCGTTGCTTCTTCAGGTTGACGCGACAATTATTCCGTCTCGTTGGGAGGCTTGTCCGATTCTTCCGATGGAATCGCTTGTTTTGGGGGTTCCGGTTATTGGGTCGGATTGTATTGGTCTTCGCGAAGTGTTGAGTGCGACGCCGTCGTTGGTTCACCAACACGATAATCCGGAATCGCTTGCCGCTACCTTGATAAGATTCATCGAATCGCCGACAACCAATGCCGCAAAATGTTATGCGGTTCAGGCGGCTCAACGGTTTGATATTCGTTCTGCGACGAATCAATTACTTGAGATTTATCGATTACTTTGTGGGGAGTGATGTGAGTGTTTTGCTATTTGCCAATTTCTTGGAACTTTACACTTTTTTGGAAAACGATAAACTTATAGGACTTCTGGTGAATTTGTAATATGCTTAATTTTAATTTTTTGCTATGCGATGCCCGTTTTGCCATCAGGACAATGATAAAGTAGTTGATACGCGGACTAGTGATGATGGATTTGTTGTTCGCCGTCGTCGGACGTGCTGTGCGTGTGGGAAGCGTTTTACGACTTACGAGCGAGTGGAGACGACTCAGATTCGCGTGATCAAACGGAATGGTCAACGGGTTCCGTATGATCGGCAAAAATTGCAGCAAGGATTGGAGCGAGCTTGCTGGAAGCGTTCGATTAGTGATACTCAAATATCGACGTTGATTGCTCGAGTTGAGAGTGATATTGATTCTATGTTTGAAACGGAGGTTGAGAGTC
This sequence comes from Planctomycetaceae bacterium, assembly GCA_031254675.1. Taxonomy (GTDB): domain Bacteria; phylum Planctomycetota; class Planctomycetia; order Pirellulales; family Thermoguttaceae; genus WRKP01. The sequence goes on from JAIRTV010000108.1 coordinate 1,951, forward strand.
AATTTATTGGCGAGCGAGTCATGCAATATCTTCGGGAACTTGATCAGGTTGCGTTTGTTCGTTTTGCGAGTGTTTACCGACATTTTCAAGATGCCAATGATTTTACTCAGGAGCTTACGGAAATGCTTGAAGACCCTGACGATGTTCTGTTTACGCTAAAATCTTTCCGCAATCCTCCGAAACTTCGTTTTCCCAAAGCGAATAAAGGGAAAAAAACATAACCAATTCTTGTGGATGGATTTATTGAGGAAAACTTCTTGTGTGATTAACGAGAGCTTTTAATGTTTATTTTTGAAGACCTTTGGCGGCAACGCCCTGTTAAGTTCAAGAAAAGGTCTAATCATTTTTTTGTGGTTCGGAATCCAGGAACCCGAAAAATTCGAGCCGACGGTAAAGGCGTGGACGTGTCATTCCGAGTAATTCTGCTGCTTTTGATTTGTTGTTTTCGGCGAGATGTAAGGCACGTTCGATTAATTCTTTTTCGATATTTTGCAGAAAGGATTCCAATTCGATTGGTTTGTTGTCTGCTGGAATCTGCGCCGCCGCTTCCAGAACATGCCGAACTCGAATCGGAATATCCGACACCGTAATCAATGTCGTATTGCTTTGCCGATGAGCTTCCGCAATCAACCACTCCAACTCTTCGATATTGCCGGGAAAATAATATTGCATTAAAAAGTCCAACGCATCGGCAGTAAAACCGCTCCGTTGACGGTTTGCTGTTTCGTTGTGTTCTTCAAGAAACATCTGAGCGAGTATCGGAATATCTTCCTTGCGACAACGAAGCGGCGGAAGTTCAATTGTAATCGTTCCCAAAACAATCGGAAACGCTTCATGATTTGTCCATTGGTTGGGAAGCTGAGTTGAGGAGGCGATGAGACGTTGGTTGGCATAGCTGGTTGTTACGAATTCGGCGATGAGCGGATACATTGTTCCCGGCAACGCATCCGCATCTTTTAGAAATAAAGTATGACGTCGTGAGGTTTCTTCACGTTGAAACCGTTTTCGGAACGCATAAATTGTTGAGGTGATCAATTCTTGTTCGAGAATTTGACATTCAATTGGTACAAACGCTCCGGGTGGATCATTATTCTGACCATAATGAATTGCTGAGGCGAGATGTTCTTTACCGGTTCCCGATTCGCCCAAGATTAAAACCGATGCCGTTGAGTCAACCGCCAATCTCGCTAAACGTCGAACCCGTTGCATTAGCGGCGAGACGCCAATCATTCGATCCCACCGAAATCGTCCTGCTTGACGTCGGCGAAACGATAATAATGTTTGATGCAATTCCGATGCGGCTTTCCGTTCGGTGGTTTCCGATTGTTCCGGCGTGACCGTAGTTGCTTCCGATTCATCGACCAAAACAAGAACACCGTTGAAACCTTGCGGAATTGAAAGCGGAATAAAATCGGCATAACGCCGACTTTGAGATGTAATACGGTCAATCGTCAACAAAATTCGGCAACGTTGTCCTTGAAACGCTTCCGGTGGCGGAGCCAACGCCGCCGCAATAATTTCGTGTTTCTGCCGCGAAGTTGATGACCGATAGCGGAACGATTGCCCAATCAGTTGTTCTGCCTGGCAACCCGTCCATGTTTCCAACGCCCGATTACAAAACAACAACGTTGCATCACCATCAAGCAGAAGAAACGGTTGATGAATTGTCTGCAAAAATCTGGTTAGTCTCGAAGAACGAAATTTCATCTTGATCTAAACGCGGAAGAACCGCAACAGAATAATAGGACACTTTTCTTGGTGATTGTTTGTGGGCGACAAAAGTGTAAATCGTTATATTTTATAGAGTTACAAGAGTCGGGGCGACTGGATTTGAACCAGCGGCCTCTGCGTCCCGAACGCAGCGCTCTAGCCAGGCTGAGCTACGCCCCGATTTGCAGTACGAATTGACCCAATTCCTACGAACCAAGAACGATCAAATTATTTTGAGTATTGTACTGGCTTATTGTTTTATGTCAAGACGACTTGGTTTGTTGTGTTTCCTATTGGATTTTTTCTCGAACCCTTTCCCTAAGAAAGATTGCCCACCTGAAAATGGAGTATTTCCAGGCGGAAATGGTTCATTTGCACGTGCAAATGGTTTATTTCTACTTAGAAATACTTTATTTCTACTTAGAAATAGTTCATTTCTACTTAGAAATAGTTCATTTCTACTTAGAAATACTTCATTTCTACTTAGAAATTCTTCATTTCTACTTAGAAATAGTTCATTTGCACTTAGAAATAATTCATTTGCAGGCGGAAATGGAGCATTTTCAGGCAGGTGGGTGATGTTTCGCCGAAGGGCTTTCATCCACCACAAGGTGGGTGATGTTTCGCCGAAACATCACGTCGGCGATAGCCGACTCGACCCTGTTTTCGGATGGAAATCGGATTTCAAACCGTTTGGCAACACAGATTGCTGGCTCAACACAAGGGCTGGTCGGCTAGCGCCAACGTGACCGTGGATGAAAATCCTTCGGCGAAAGGTCGCCCACCTGAAAAGAAAGATTGCCCACCCGAAAAGAAAGGTTGACTCCTGTCTTCGGGAAAGGTTCGAGAAAAGGTCTTACAAAACATTATAATAGAGGAATTCCGAATTTTGCTTTACTGGAAGGAATAATCACAGATTCCGACGTAACAGATGGAACCAGTTGCTCCTCAATCGGTTCCGGTTCGGCTAAAGGAAGTGATGCCGGCAACTCTTCGATTGGTAATTCTTTGGCTGGCAATTCTTTAGGAGTCAACAATGCAAGCGTGTTAATGGTTATAAACTCCTGTTCAGATAAATTGGTGCGAATACGAATCTGATCAGTTATATTTTGCAATGTTTCGGTTTGTGTTTTTTTTGCCGAAAAAAGCACCGAAACAAGTTGAATAGCACTTTCTTGCTCTGAAAATGTAAACCGGAATCGTTTGTCTTGCGACGTCACCTCCATAATCCGAAACGGTAACTTACTGCGAACAACTATATTTTTCGAAACCGTTTCGCCGGAAGAAAGAACTCCAACCATAAACGGTGCCGGTTTTGCCTGAACCGGAGCCGTCACCACTCCTTGAACCGGCAATACAATTTCTGTCGCCCCGTTTAAACTGTTGGAAGGTTCGTTTGTGGCAAAACGAAGAACATCTCTAATGTATCCAATTGGAGCATTGTCTTTGATCGTCACCGTAATTCGGTAAGCAATTTCACCAGATGACCGATTCAATTCTTCTGCTTTGGCGTGAATGAAAGGATTGGAACGTTCCACTTTGGTCAAAGCCCAATCGTGTTGACCAGCATAGTCAAGCCGCACCGTACGAACCACCGCTTGACCCGCCGGAATCGAACCAAATTCAACTATCGCCGGCGTTAAAATCACATCAGGTCGAATATAACCCGAAACATAAAGCAACACAGATTCCTGAAGCCGTTGCCCATGAACCATCGTCTCAAGATCAACCGTTAAAGTCGCCGATTTTTCACGTGTATGTTGACCATTGGTGTTGAATTTGGCGATCACAACACCTTTTTCGCCGGTCTTGAGAAGATTCGTCGATAACGACGGAATCGTACAACCACAAGACGAATGAACTCCAAGAATCTTCACTTCTTGCTGATAAATATTTTCCATCACAAAACGGTACACCACATCCGAACCAATAGTAACACGCCCAAAATCATGTTTTTTGACCCGAAACAAATCCGTTCCCCACGATTCCACCGCCACAACAGAACCGGAAACAAAGAACAAACAAACAACAATCCAAAAAATTCTCAAAATTTGAATCAACAACCTTGCTCCTTGTGACATCTTTGCGACATCTTTGCGACATCTTTGCGTTTTTTGCGGTCAAACAGAAAATTCACGAAATAATGACTATTCATCTCCTCATGCGTAATGTTAATAAAATTTCGAGATTGTTGCAATAGGTTTTGGATCAAGAACCGAATCAAAATCATATCAACTCAACAACATCATGAGCAATTCCTTCTTCACCTTCAATATTCTATTGAAATATTGTCGAAATTTCATGTATTGTCTGTTGACAATCTCTTTTTACAATCACAAAATCCGATATAATTTGTCAATCCGTTTCCGTGTTCTTTGTTACGCTCAACCTATTTATTTTTGCTGTTATGCCCTCTTTGCTTCGTGATGAAATTTTGAAGACATCGGATGTGATTGTTGTCAAAGTCGGAACGAATGTTCTAACGCTTAGCAATGGTTTGTTGAATGAGGAACGGATTGCGAAATTAACGGATGATCTTTGCCGGATGATTTTCCGAAAAAAGCGTGTTGTTCTGGTGAGTTCTGGAGCGGTGGGAGCGGGTATGGGGCGGCTTGGTTTGTCGGAGCGTCCGGCGGAACTCGCCCAACTCCAAGCTGTTGCCGCAATTGGACAAGGAAAATTAATCGAAACATACGAACGTTTTCTTAATCGTCACGGGATTCATTCGGCGCAAGTTTTGTTGACCGCCGACGATCTTTCCAATCGTAAACGTTACCTCAACGCCAGAAATACAATCCGAACCATTCTCGATTACGGAGCGTTGCCAATTATCAACGAAAACGACACGGTAAGTATTGACGAACTTCATACAACATTTGGTGATAATGATCGGTTGGCGTCGTTGGTTGCCAATCTTTTTGAAACACCATTGTTGATTTTGTTGACGGATGTTGACGGATTATTTGATCGTGATCCAAGTCATCCCGACGCCAAACTGATTCCGGTTGTCGAACACTGGTCGCCGGATTTGTTAAAAATGGTTGCAGAAAAACGTTCAAACCGTAGCAAGGGCGGAATGTCCAGTAAACTGAAAGCGGCAAAAATGATTACCGGTTCCGGCGGCAATGTGATTATTGCCAACGGCGATTGTTCGGAGACACTCGGTGATTTGTTTGCTGCCAAAGAAATAGGAACCGTTTTTCTCACACAAAATAGTTTTCTAACGGCGCGAAAACGTTGGCTTGGTTTTGCGGTTCGGTCGGAAGGTCGGTTGATTCTTGACGAAGGAGCCGCCGATGCGGTTTGCCGAAAAGGTAAGAGTTTGCTTCCGATTGGGATTATTGATGCCGACGGAACATTCGAAAAAGGCGGAATCGTATCAATTATTGACCGTAACGGTAAAGAGATTGCTCGTGGTTTGACCAATTATGGTCTCAAAGAGATTCTTTTAATCCGAGGCAAAAAAACTTCCGAAATCCGTACCATTTTAGGAACAACCGCTTACACCGAAGTTGTCCACCGCGATAATTTACAACTTGTCGATTAAACCTTTTCTCGCTCCAATCGCAATACCTTCGACTCAATATTTTCCAAGTAGGATTGTCATAACCGGATTCGACAATTCACAAAAAAAACACGCAAGAGAGAAAATTACCGTGAACGTTTACCTTGAAATCACTGGCATTTTCTATTATGATGAATCTCTTCCAATTTCGATGATAGTGTATGTTGATAGTGTATGTTGAGTTAAGATTCCAGCAATCATCGAAATCATTTGTTACGAATGCCCAAAGCAAGTAAGCAAAGCTTTTGCTGAAAATTTTCATTCATGGTTGTGTTGGTGTTAGCGGACTTGATGTTTCGGCGAAACATCGCCCACCAAACACTCCAATTGTTCATTCTTGATTCTATTCATTTCATTTATTTTTTGAAACTCATGTCTATTCACGAACTTGCCGGACAACCCGCTCCAAAATCAATTCTTGTCAATGTGAACGATTTAGAAAAAAATTATTATGAACAAAAACCGGATCCAGAAAATCCAACGCAACTTGTTGTGTTTGGAACGAGCGGGCATCGTGGGACATCATTGGATGGTTCGTTTACGGAATCGCATATTTTGGCAATTGCTCAAGCGGTTTGCGATTATCGTTCGCAACAAGGTTACACCGGCAAGTTGTATCTTGGCAAGGACACCCATTTTTTGTCCGGTCCGGCACAGAAAACAGCACTCGAAGTTTTTGCGGCGAATAATGTTGAGGTTGTGTTCCAAGCGGACGACGGATTCACGCCAACACCGGTGATTTCGTGGGCAATTTTGCAACATAATAAACCAAACACGCAACACAATCAAAACCGCCAAAATAATTATCAGAACCTCTTAAAAGGAAACGAAAATTCTCTTGCGGACGGTGTGATTATTACGCCGTCCCACAATCCCCCAAGCGACGGCGGAATTAAGTACAACTGCCCCAACGGCGGTCCCGCCGATACCGATGTAACCGGTTGGATTCAAACTCAAGCCAATCATTATTTGAAATCAAACCTAAAAGGAATTCAAAGAATTGCATACGAAAAATCAGTTGCCCTGCCTCATATCCAAACAATTGATTTTTCCGAAGATTATATTGCTGATCTTGAAAATATTGTTGATTTGCAGGCGATTGCCGAGCGAAAGATTCGTATTGGAGTTGATCCGCTTGGCGGTGCGGGCAACGCTTATTGGCAACCCATCGCCGAACGTTATCGCCTTGATCTTACGGTTGTCAACCAAGCGATTGATCCGACATTTTCTTTTATGTCAGTTGATCACGACGGCAAGATTCGCATGGATTGTTCCAGCCCGTACGCAATGCGTGGGCTTGTGGCGTTGAAAGACCAATTCGATATTGCTTTTGCTAATGATCCCGATACGGATCGGCATGGAATTGTTGTGCCTTCGGTTGGCTTGATGAACCCAAATCATTATCTTGCGGTCGCAATTCAGTATCTCTTCACACACCGTCCGAATTGGGCAAAAGGAATAGGTGTTGGCAAAACCCTGGTTTCCAGTGGAATTATTGACCGTGTTGTTTCGGATTTACGTTTGCAACTGGTTGAAGTTCCGGTCGGGTTCAAGTGGTTTGTTGACGGTTTGTATAACAGTAATATTGGTTTCGGCGGCGAAGAAAGTGCCGGTGCCAGTTTTCTGCGTAAAAATGGTCAGGTTTGGTCAACCGACAAAGACGGAATTATTTTGAATCTTTTGGCGGCGGAAATTCTTGCCAAAACGCAACTCGATCCCGGTCAGATTTATCGGGAGATTGAACAACGTTTTGGTCAATCGTTTTACACGCGGATTGACCAAGCGACCACGCCGGAACAAAAATCAGCGTTCAAGAAATTGACGCCGGACAAGGTGTTGGCGGATCGGTTGGCGGGCGACCCGATTACCGCGAAACTGACCACCGCTTCCGGCAATGGAGCATCAATTGGCGGTTTGAAAGTGGTTTCGACCGAAGGTTGGTTTGCAGCAAGACCTTCCGGCACCGAAAACATTTACAAAATTTATGCCGAATCGTTCAAAAGTAAAGAACATCTTAACAACATTGTTGCCGAAGCCAAGAAAATTGTTGATGCAGCACTTTGTTGAGTTGATTGGCGGCGAGTTACGATAGATTCCGCAACGTCTCTTCAACGATTTTTGCTTCGTCCACGGTATTGATTCCGAGACATTCGATGGGTTGGAGAATCGGCAAGGCAAGAACATGTTGTCCTTGTGATTTCATGACCGCCGGCACATCGGTAATGTAATATTCTTTCTGGGCATTATTTGTTTTCAAATGATTCAACGCTTCTAATAAATTCGGTGTGTGAAAAACATAATAACTCATATTAACTTCTTTGATTAATTTTTGTTCTGTATTGGCGTCTTTTTCTTCGACGATTCCGACAAATTCGCCGTTTGGGTTGCGAATAATCCGTCCGAGACCAACGGGATTCTCTTTGATGGCGGTTCCCAAAATACAAGACGGCAACATTGTTTGTTGTTTCTCCGGCGTGTACGCTTCGAGGAGTTGGCGAACGGATTCGACCTGAATCATCGGGCAATCTCCAGCAACAACCATTGTCGCTCCGGCGTGATCGCGTAACTCATTTCGGCAAACCATAATCGCATGACCGGTTCCGAGTTGTTCTGTTTGTTCGACAAACACGAGAGGTTGGCGACGTGTGCGGTGTTCCAACGTTTCCCGCACAAGATCACTGCGATAACCGACAACCACAATAATTTTTCCGATATTTGCTTGTTCTAAAACATCGAGAACATATTCGATCATTGGTTTGCCGCAAACCGGATAGAGAACTTTGGGCAGTTCCGATTTCATCCGCGTTCCTTTTCCGGCAGCCATCACAACAGCATAATGATTTTTTGTCATATTTTTGAAATGAAAAACGAAGTTGGTTCTATTTCTGATTGACACGAAAAAAGCGGTTACTTTTCTGAACAAAGAGTAACCGCTTCATAATTGCTGGGAGGAAATTCTAACATGATTACTGAAACCCGTCAATCCCTAACGTTTCCGGTACTGAAAACGAATTGAAGACCTTTTTTGAATGGTTTCTTTGCACAGAAATTCATAAAACATGTTACTGATTTTGCGGTTGATATTGGAATTGACAAAATGGGTCGCGTGAACGTACAACGCTTGCTCTTTAACGAACTCCAGTTGCCCGCTTGTAAAATTAATAGGCTTCCTTTATACTCGTCGTCTGTTCTGTTTGAGAGTTTGGCGATAAACATTGATCGGTTGATTGGCAACGCTGCGGGTTTCTGTTTTGCGAATTTTCAAATGATTACACTCTTGATGAGTCGAGTTGTTGTTTTTGGTTGTGGCAATGGTGATGATTTATGGTTTTTGATTCTTCTCCTTACTTGAAGTTGCAGGACACGGATGTTCGTTTGATGCTTGCGGTGCAACAAGATGATGCGTCGGCGTTTGAGAAGTTGATGCGACGTTATCAAGATCGAGTGCTTTTCTTGCTTCGCCATTTGGTTGGCAACCGCGATACTGCGGAAGATTTGACGCAGGAAGTTTTTTTGCGTGTTTTTCGGGCGAGAAAAACTTATCAGCCTGAAGCCAAATTTGCTACGTGGCTTTTTACGATTACGAACAATGTTGCTATCAACACGTTGCGAACCCGCCAGCGTAAACCGGAAGTGCAACTCGGTACATCTGAAAACCAGGATGATCTTAATTCTCAAAAACATTTCGCTGAAGATTTGATTCTTGCGAGTAGTGGGGCGATGCCCACGCGCCAACTTGATAGACTTGAAATAAAGCAAATGGTGCAGCTTGCTCTTGATTCGCTGGGCGAACGTCAACGGCAAGCGATTATGCTGCATAAATTTGAAGGACAAAGTTATCAGGAAATTGCGGAAATCATGGCGATGACACCGCAAGGAGTCAAATCGCTTCTTTGCCGTGCCAGAGTCAATCTCCGCGACGCATTGCAAGGATATATGCAACGCGGAAAAAAAGTAAAATGTTGAAAATTAAAAACGGATACGTTGTTAAGATGAAATTGTTCGGGTGAAATCGTTGATTTTCATTGATTGTCTTTTGGATGTTTCCGAGACAAATTCTACAAAGGGATTGTTCAAATGGATTCTGATTCGTTTACATTTTTTAAGAGCCAGATTGGAATGACGGGTTTGGCGACGTTGCGACTTGGAAGCACTTTCAATTTCGAAAAGCAAGCGACATTGGTTATGATTCATGATGCTCCTTCGCCGGATTCGCCGGAAAATATTTTGCGTCCATTTTATCACACCATGTTGCAACGTTATCTGGAAGAAACTCAAGGTGGAGCGTTTATTCTTTTTACGAGTTATCAATTATTGAAGCGAACTGCTGCTGATATGATTTCTTGGCTTGCCGAGCGTAATTTTCCTTTGTTTGTTCAAGGCGAAGGAATTCCGCGAAGCGAAATGGTTCGTCGATTCAAGGAGACTTCTGGTTCTGTTTTGTTTGGTACGGACAGTTTTTGGCAAGGAGTTGATGTTCCCGGCAACACGTTGCGTAATGTCATTATTACGAAATTGCCGTTTTTGGTTCCGTCGCAACCGGTTGTGGAAGCCAAAATCGAAGCAATTAAAGCACGCGGCGGCAATCCCTTCAAGGATTATCAACTTCCGGCGGCAATTCTCAAATTCAAACAAGGATTCGGACGACTTATTCGAACTCGTACCGATTCGGGACTTGTTGTGGTGCTTGACCCGCGTATTCACTCGAAATCTTACGGGCGACAATTCCTAGACGCCTTGCCAAAATGTCAACTCCGGTACGACAAAATAAATGATAAAAAACCAAAAAACAATCTCGCCAATCAAAATAGGTCTGCTTGCGAAACGGATTTATTCGCGTTATAATTTGCAGGTTCAATTTACGTATGTTTGTTTTGTGTTCTATTTTTTCTATTTCCTTTTGAGCAGGATTTTTGTTATGGTTTCTCGATTTCAAAACATGTTATTGATTTTGTTTTTTGGTGTTATTTTCTTTTTTCAACCGCTTTGGGGTTTTGGTGCCGAGGGATCGGAAGAACAACCGGATTGGGTTCTTTCTTACTCGTTGATTTTACTTTTTCTTGGTTTGGCGGTTTTGCTGTTGTTGCGTCCTTCTAAGCGTTCGAGTTCGGCTTTTACCGAGGAAGAACTCGCCGCACAACACGAAGAAGCCATGAAAAAAATGATGGGACATTAGTATTCGGTATTGACGAGATCGTGCG
>JAIRTV010000142.1 GCA_031254675.1 Planctomycetaceae bacterium
TTTCCTGCAAGTTGCGGTGGAAAAGGATTGAGACTTGATGCAACTTGGGCGGCGGCAAATCCGAATAAAGGGCGAGCAGGACGTGATAGTGGTTTTATGTATCTTCTGCCGTTTATGGAACAAATTCCACGTTATGAAAAATATCTCGCATCGGTTAATGCCGACTCCGGCAGTAGCTCTTACTCTTTCATTCCAGGAGGTGTCATTGGTGAGTTACTTTGTCCTTCGGACAGCAACTCGAAAGACGCTAACCGATGGTCAGAGGTAGTAAGATTAAATTACGTCTTTTGTTTGGGAGATCAATACGACTTAACCATCACAGATGGTACCAATACACGCGGATTTTTTCAGGGACGTTGGAAATACACTTCTTTTTCAACGATTACCGACGGAACAAGTAACACGGTTGCCTTTGGAGAAACATGTACTCCCACCAGTTGGGACGGTAAGGAAATCAAGGGAAATGTTGTTGTTATCACCTCGGATACCTCTTATGTTCCTGATGTTTGTTTGGGGCTCAAAAACCCGGATAACACTCTCAATGGAACTGGAGCCGATATGGAACGCGGTTATGGATTTTATGCCGGTGAACCAAAACACACCGCTTTTCTAACCGTTCTCGCTCCCAATGCTCCAAACTGTACACGTGATTATGACAAAGGAATTTACGGAGTATCCAGCAATCACACTGGCGGAGCGAATTGCACTTATGGAGATGGTTCTGTCCACTTTATCAGTAATACTATTGATAACACAACAGCCGGAACCAGTGGTTTGGCGTCCGCATCGCCCACCTCAGGTCCTAGTCCTTTCGGCGTTTGGGGCGCGTTGGGAACCGCCGACGCCGGAGAATCAGTTATGGCTCCATAATTAAAGAAGGGAATCTTTAATTGTTTGGAATTTCCCAAAAGTTAATGGCATGGACTTGCCCCGCATTGTTTGGCTCGATCACTAAAACATGGTGTAAACCCTGCCGTTAACTAATTTGTTATAAAATAGAGACTATTACCTTTACCTTCAATTGACGATGACAAAAAACTTTTATTTTCTGATTTTTATTTTATTTGTTAGTAGCATTTCTGTTGTTTCGGCACAAACAGTTGTTAAGGAAGTTGTTCGGTTTGAACAAATGAATAAAAATTTGTTACAATCGGATCAATTCCGACCTTATGAAAGTGGTTTTGAAAAACAGGATGCTGTTTTCATTTGTAACAACGGCAGCGATCTCACTGCACGGCGTGGTGTTTTCTACAATATCGTTCTCAATCAGGAACAACCACGACCAATCTACGCCGAAGCATGGAGTAAAGCGGAAAACGTTAGTGGTTTTCAAAATTCTGATTACAGTATTTATCTTGACCTCACTTATAACGACGGTACGTCGTTGTGGGCACAATGTGTTTCGTTTTCAACCGGAACTCACGACTGGGAACGGAAACATTTTTTCGTGATACCGGAAAAACCTGTTAAATCGTTGGCATTTTACATGATGTTTCGAAATAAAACAGGCAAAGTATGGTTTCGCGACGCAAAATTATCGGTTCAAAAAATCAACGATGAAACCGTTTTGTTTGACGGCGTACCAATTCGAAAACCAAAAAGCACTAAAATTCAACAAGACACAATATCGTTTCAAATTCGGAATGTTGCCGATGATTCCGATTTTATATTATTGGAACAAAATTCATTCGGAATCCATTCAAAAATTGAATCAAACGAAACAACAACTCAAATTGTCTTAACAAATGAAACGAATGAAGACCGTTGTTTAACACTAATTTTTTCGCGTTTTCTCAATGATTTGAAAAATGTACAATTTTGTCAGATACGAAAAAATATTCCAACATCGAATACACTGACTTGTGAACATACCAATCCTGTTACAATGTTTGGTATGAATCATATCAAAGCAAATTGTTGTTTAGCGAAATATCCGTTGAGTGCTGTGGTTGGTCAAAAAGATGGTAAGAATATGGGTTATGCTCTTGGTATTGATCTCACGTATCCGGCGTTTTTTCGGACAGGTTACAACGAAGCAACCAACGAATTGTTTGTTGCTGTTGATTTGGCGTTGACAAAAGAATCTCCTGAAATGATGTTGCGTTTTCTTCAATTCGGGTTTGCAGCGGAATCTGGTTTTCGCGGAGCATTGGATGCTTATCACCATTATTTTCCAGATTTTTTCCGTACCAAAATTAAGAAGCAAGGACTTTGGATGCCGTTTGTGAAAATCAGCGAAATTCCGCAGTTTGAAGATTTTGGTTTTGCTTTCAAAGAAGGAATAAACGAAATTGCTTGGGATGATACTCACGATATCTTGACTTTTCGATACACCGAACCGGTAACCTGGTGGATGCCGTTACCAAAAGAAATGTTACGAACTTACGAAGTGGCATTGAAACACGCACAAAAATTAGCCGACAACGGCAATACAAAAGCGAAAACCCTTTTTATTACCGGAATGCGTGATGTTGATGGAAACTTGGGACATCATCTTTGGGATACGCCGTGGTGTGACGGTGCTGTTTGGAGTTTCAACGATCTGCCGGGAATTACTAACGGCGGTTTTTCTACAAAATGGAACGAAAAAATTGCCGAAGAATTTTACGGTAATGAAGTCGTGAAAAAAGCCGTATTAGACGGCGAATATGTTGATACTTCTGAAGGTTTTGCAGCCGCCATTTTGGATTTCGACCGGAATCATTTTTCTGCTGCGAAAAGACCGCTTGTCTTTTCTCGTAATGATTATCGACCGGCAATTTTTCGTGGACTGATCATTTATGAATATGTTCGTACCTTAGCGGAATATCTTCACGCCCGCAATAAATTTGTAATGGCAAACGGTACTCCGGATACTTTATGCTGGCTGGTTCCGTATCTTGATGTTTCCGGTACAGAAACAAATTGGAATCGTGACGGAAAATGGACTCCGATGTCAATTGAAGAATTATTTTACCGTCGAGCACTTTGCGGACAAAAACCGTATTGTTTTTTAATGAATTCCGATTTCACAAAATGGACGTATGAACTGACGGAAAAATATATGAAACGGTCGCTTGCTTTTGGAATGTTTCCAAGTTTTTTCAGTGCCGATGCCTCGTCGGAACAATATTTTACCCGACCTGAACTGTATGAGAGGGATCGACCGTTATTCAAAAAATACATTCCGCTATGCAAGGAAGTTGCCGAAGCCGGTTGGCAACCGATTACAAAAGTTGTTTCGTCAAATGATCAAGTTTTTGTTGAACGATTCGGTAACGAAAATATGGTTTTGACGGTGTTCAACGATTCCTCCAACCTGCAAACCGTAACACTTCATTTTGATGCCGGTTTACCGAAACACTGGAACAGTCCTCTTGATGACAAAAAATATGAGACAAAAAATAATATGTTAATATTTAACATCGCACCGGAAGATATTATCGTATTAAAATCGGATAATTGAATTTCAGATAGAAAATAAAGGAATTGTGTGACTGTTTATTTTATTTTTGTAATATGTCGTGGAATTTGTAATAGTTAGAAAAACGACTATTGTAAACTC
>JAIRTV010000186.1 GCA_031254675.1 Planctomycetaceae bacterium
ATAATATGCATGAGTGTTGCGTCGTTATAAAATAAGAGACGGAATTTAGTTAAAATTTAACGATCAACGAAAGTATAGCACATAAAAAACAATTGGGAATAAAACCACAAAAATAATTCCTATTATCTCTTCCGTGTATTCTGTGTTCAAATAAAAACGCCAGCGTTTCGAGTTAAAACGCATGGAATTATTGTATGATTTCCGGCACATTGAGATAAATCATCATTTGATAAACCCACGGATGTGACCAGGGATTCCAGATAGGATAGGTTGCCGACATGACGGAGATTGCCAACAAAACAAGAGCGACAGCACGACTCCAACGGAATCGGCTAAACACATCGGTTGCTGTTACCAGCGGCACACTCCACAACGGCACAAACCAAAATAACCAACGTAACGCCGAAGTCATTCCGCCATAATTCCTGTTAGCTTGCTCCTGCGCCATGTAAAACGTAAAAACAACCAAACTCAACGAAAGAATAAACAACGCCCAATACCGTAACTGTTTGTCAAACGGCTGAACCAACCAGATTCCAAGACCAATAAAACTTAGCAACCAAACAGGTGTGAGCAAGAATAAACCATGATGACCAACTGTTGAATGAATCACGTAATTGAATCGTGATGCTTCTCCCCGATCAATGCCAACCGGATTCTTCCAATAACTGTCACGCAAAACGCCGCCGCGTTCATATTCGTAAAAATACCAATCACGTTGGCTGTAAGCGGGAAGCAATGTTTTGTGAGCGATTTCATTTGTTGCGAAAAAAGCGGAGGCAACAAGAACAGTGGCGGGCAGAAAATAAAACAATGTTTGACGCGGATATTTCAGGAGTAACAGTAATCCGACTCCGGCACAAAACGACAACGCCGGAAGTTCGCACGCCACCGCAAGAAAACCAAAAAAACCAGAACCAAAAAAATATCGCCGTCGAATTTCCTGATCAAACAAAATTCGAACACTACAATAAAATGAAATTGTTACGCAGAACACCGCCGGTAGATGATTATTCAACGTAACAACAAATGTTGATAAAAATGTTCCGAAACAAACAAATGCCACACAAAAAATCCGTCCCCAATCTGTTGTTCCAAACCGTTCAATTAAACGTATCAAAAGAATCCAGCAGTAAACAAGCGGTAATAAATTGCACAAAATTAAAATGATTCGGACAACCAAATAAGGTTCGTTGCCCAATGACCATTGTTGACCGCTCCCCCAATAAATCACCGCATACGGGATTGCCAACAGAGTTGGCAGTAAGGGCGGTTTACTCGAATAAAGATAAGCCTGCCCCGGTTGATCCGGCAATTCGTGTTTGACCATATCGATAGTGTCCCAACCTTTGATATTCTGAACTTTATCAATAGCATACCAAACGTATTCGTATTTTTCGGAGCCATCACTCTTGATGATTTTGCGAAGAACACGCATATCCGGTTCAACCAACGCACGAATCGTACACCAACGACTTCGATCATTACCGCTCAGAAATGGACTTTCAAGCATGGCATCTCGAATAAGTTTTTGATACGTTTTTTTTAATTCAACTTGAATGCGTTCTTCATTATTGGTCTGTTGCCGGAGTTCGGTTTCTTTTTGTTCCAACCGCGGTTGTATCTGCGCAAGCCGTAACCGTTGAAGTTCCCGAACATCCAACCGATCCACCGCCAAAATCCGACCAAAAAGTATTGCGGCTGCAATAAAAATGAGAACAGTATAAATCTGTTGACGTAACATCGGTTCAACACACTGATTGTTTCTGAATAATTGGAACTTTGAAAAATTCATAACTCTTTTATAAAACGGTACTTGCGATTAAATATTACATAATTTTATATTACGAAACAAAAAATCGCAGAAAATTATTAGAACAATATTTGCAAAATTCTTGATTTATTTTTTTTCTATTGTCTATTTGTATATGAAGTTTGTTGGTAAATTGGTTTTTCGTTTTCGGTAATTGTGTAACGCGGATCAGTGTGGACGATTCGTCCTTCTTCAGGAATTGGGTTGTCGGCGAATATTGTTGCGTGATCGATGTCTGTTTTCTCAGATTTCGTACTGTTTGTTTTTATTCTATTGAGACTCTCAGGAATTGATTGGCGTGTTTGATATTCGCGGTTATTTTCGGAAAAAACCGACGGTAACAACAAATGAATTCGTCGTTCCAGTGTGTTACGGGCAGACTGAAAATTTGACAACGATTTTATTGTCGGCAACGTCGATCTCCGCAAACGTGATTCCGTATCGATAATTTGTTTTGCCGGCACGGGAGATTCGTTGATGATTGTTTCGTTCCAGTGAGGTATGTCGATATCGTCCGATTGAATTTCCTGCTCGAACGATTCCCAATCGCACAACCGATCACTTCCCAAACCATCTCCCCAAAACGGAAGCAATCCCTTCACCGAAGGCTGTTTGCGAATCAGATTCCGAATAAAAATTGCAGGATCACGAGCGGCTTTGTCCGTTAAAATATTGATATTTCCCGCAATCTGTTTGACATCGGTTCGTAACAATTGATTAACTTCGTCGGTTATTTGTTCGATATGATCAAGCGTTTCCAACAATTTTTCGTACATTTCCGGATCGCGCATTAGTTTTTTGATTGTTCCATCGGCGTTACGAAATCCTTCGGCAATTGTTGTGAGTTCGCTGAAAAGCGCATCCAGTTTTAGCGCACTGTTTTTAAGAGTTGTAACAAATTCGGGAACATCATCTTGAATACTGTTGGTAATTTTCGATACACTGTCAAGAGCGACTTCCGCTTTTTCGAGACTCCGAACAATTTTATCCATTGAAAGATTGCCGCGTTCGACCAACGATCGCGCATCTTGAACAAACGAATTTGAACTGTCTATCAATGTCCGCGAGCGTTCCACAAGATCAGGGATATCCGTAATAAATTTTCGTACATTGTTTTGAATGACCGGATCACCAATAAATTTATTCCCTTCATCGGCAAACTGATTCATTGATTTCAAGGTCATCCGCATTTCGTTGAAGGTATCTTCGAACAAGGTTCGTCGGGCTTTTAAGTCTTCCGAATTTCCGATAAACGTATTAATTCGGTCAAGAAAATCCCCTGTTTGGACGGCAATATTGCTAAAATGAACAGCGGCACCGGACACACTGTTAATTGCTTTGGTGAGATCGCCTTCGATACTGGAAAATCCGCTCATTAAATCCGATGACATTCCGCCGACCAACGGTTTATCAGGATCAATCTCTTCAATTTTACCGGTAAAATTTGCCTTTTTGACAAATTCCAATGAGGCTTCGCCCATAATAACCGTTTGACGAATATGACATTCTTCATTAGTGTACAATTTTCTTGCTTTGGCAATAAGAATCGACACTTCAACTTCCCGATCAAGATCAACCAACTGAACTTTCGAAACACGTCCGATTTTCACACCGTTTTTGAACACCGGCGAATTGCGGTTAATACCCGGTGTTCGTTGAAAGCGAACTTTGACCATATATTCGCCGCCGAGATTCATAATCGACTGTTTGCCGAAAAACACCATCAAAACGACAAGACCCGTCAATGCCGCAAGAACCATAATACCGATTCGAAATTCACGCTGTTGAGTATCCATAATTTTGTTCATAAATTAATTGGATTGATGTTTGGGAAGAAGAAAAGAATGATTTGTGAATTGGCAAACGAGTTCTTCTTATCGCATGCCGCAACCTCTATATTTTGCCCTCACCCTCACACATTAATTTCCTAAAAATTGCTGAACGCGCTGATCTGTTGATTTTTTGAGTTCGTCTATTGTCCCGTTGAAGATAATTTGCGGTTCGGATTCTTCGAGTTTGGTGGTTGGATACAACATGAGAACGCGACCGGCAACTTTGTAAGCGGATTTCATATCATGTGTTACCATGATACTTGTTACGTTGTAACGTTCTTGTGTTTCGATCATGAGTTCGTTGATGACATTGCTCATAATTGGGTCGAGACCTGTTGTTGGTTCGTCGTAAAGTATGAGTTCTGGTTCCAGAGCCAACGCCCTTGCAAACCCAACCCGTTTTCGCATTCCGCCGGACAGTTCGGCGGGTTTCTTGTCAAGAACCGGTTGTGCAAGCCCAACTTCATGAATAAGACGTTTTACTGTTTCGTTAATTTCTTTTTTTGATTTATTCGTATGTTGAACGAGAGCAAAAGCAACATTTTCTCTTATCGTCATACTGTCGAACAAAGCCGCCTGTTGGAATACAAAACCATATCGCGTGCGAATCCGTGCAAGATCAAAATAAGATAATTCGTTCAAATCGTGACCGTCAAAAATGATTCGTCCGAGATCAGGTTTATTGAGTCCGATCAATGTTTTCAACAACACGGTTTTACCGCAACCGCTTTCACCGATAATTGCAACTGCTTCGCCTCTGAAGACGGAAAAATCGATATCGCGAAGTACTGGATTGGAGCCAAACCGGAGACTAAGATTTTGCACATGCAAAATTGGTTTTTCTTGACCAGCCCAAACTTCAGGCGATGAATCCTGTAAAATTTCGGGCAATGAGTCTTGAATAAAATCCGGTTCGATGGAATCCATAACGTGATTTTGCGGTTGACAATAATTTTTTGTAATGGTTCAATGATGAGTTTTCTGTATTTTTGCGCCTAATATTCTTGACATTCTTGTATTTTTTCGTGTTGTGAGAGACCGTGTGTGAAACAATCCGCCGCAACGTGTTGGCAACAATTCTTTTAAAACAATTGCTGCCTTATAATTTATAATACTGTTAAACAGTGAGACGCCATGTATTGTGTTTTTGCAATCCGAACTGTATTGACGAATCAATGGTTATCATTCAGAGTTATCGGCGTATTCAAAAGTTAAGGATTAGGAAAACTTTAGCGATTTTATGGTTTATATGGGCAAATTCCTAACATTCACAGGCTGGAGCGTATTAGGAATTGATATGGAATCGCAAAAACGTCAAAACAATTTGCGAATTTACCAGAGTTCGCCAATTTAATCTATTCCAATTCCGAACGCGATCTAAGATGTGTTGACACTTACAATATAGTGAAAATAGGTGTCAAATTGGGTTAATTAGAAAAGATTTCGAAAAACATTTTTACTTAAAAGACTTCAAATAGAGCCATTGAGTATAGCTATTTTCGTCTAAATTCTGCGATTTTGCGAATAGTATCAACACGCACAATTTGAACAATCGACAATTCCGCTTGCGTCCCACACTCCGCAAACCCCACATCCCCAATTTGACAATGACAAAAAATAGAATACAATTTTCTCTTGTCGTTACTTGCGGCAAAACGATCTAGTTGTAAATTGAACACAAAACGTAAATAATCAGAGTGAAATCGACAAAGTTTTGCGTTTAAAAGTTTTGTGTTTAATTTGCACGAATTGAATTGAACACAAAATGTACGGAAGACACGGAAAAAGAAAAGGGGCTTGTTATGAATTTATTCGGTAAAATCGGTAAAACGTGTTATGTAATGTTTGGGGTTGTTTTTATTTTGGGTGTTGTTCCTTGCGAGGCTCAAATGTCTTACCACACAAAACAATACCCAACTTCTTTGTATGTTCGTCCGGTAACTGATTCTTTGGTCACTTTCACACAAAACGCTTCGGAAACTTCTGCTGGAATTGCTCATACCTCTTCGCACGAAAATATCACACAAAGTTTCGAACCATCAAGGACGGAGCCGTCATGGACGCAAAATATGATCAAAAACGAAGATCGATTCTTCGATTTCAAAACAGTGGCAAAAGGAGTTCACGCT
This sequence comes from Planctomycetaceae bacterium, assembly GCA_031254675.1. Lineage (GTDB taxonomy): Bacteria > Planctomycetota > Planctomycetia > Pirellulales > Thermoguttaceae > WRKP01. Next base: position 5,775 of record JAIRTV010000186.1, read on the forward strand.
GAACATCGTTTCGTGCTTAAAAATCCTTTTACTGAACCGGTTCATATTGCGAGTGTGACGTCGAGTTGTTCCTGTACATCGCCGTACGTGTTGGATGGCAAAGACGAAATTCAAACCTACGAAGAAACTGCAATTGTTGCCCGATTTCGAACCGATTTGTACGAAGGTTTCAAAAACGCCACACTAACAGTTGTGATTGACAAACCGTATCGTGCCGAATTTCAACTAAATGTACGTGGTGATATTCGCTCAGATATTACAATGGAGCCGACGCTAATCAAATTCGACAACACCAAAGAAGGCGAAGAAATAACCCGAACACTCAATATTGTGTACTCTGGTTCCAATTCCGCTTGGAAAATTGTGGACTTCAAAAGCAATAACGAACATCTCTCTGGAAAAATTCTCGAATTTCAGCCGACGCTCGGAAAAATTACGGCAAAAGTTCAAGTGTCGCTTGACCCAAAAACACCGCGCGGACATTTTTTGGATCGACTGTTTTTAATTACTAACGATCACGAAAGTCGAAGAGAAATTCCTATTCTTGTGCAGGGAACTGTCGGAACGGTCATTAATATAACACCACAAACTGTTTTTCTCGGCTATCTCAAACCAGGCGAAGAATCTTCCGTCAAAAGTGTGATTATTCGCGGAACAAAACCTTTTCGAATCAAAAAAATCCTGTGCGATAACCCTCAAGTCGAAATCAATTATACTCCACAAGAAGAAAATCCACCCAAAATTATCTACAAAATTCCAATTCGCTACGCCAATTCCCAAAACGGTGATGGTTCGCCAATAGACGGAAAAATGCGTGCCGAAATCAACTTCGAAACCGATATCCCAAAATTAACTCCAACATTTTACGTCACTGCCGCCATCAAAAACGAAAATGAATAACAAAAGGAAACTTCTAAAAATGTCTTTTTTTGTTTATAGATTTTTTTTTAATTTTGTTTTGATATTTTTTGAGCGATACTCCGCACCGTCAATGAACGGACACTTTTCGAGAGTCTTTAGATAGTTTATACTTTAGTTAAATTGGTTCTACTTTAGTTTTGTGTTGTTCATATACAGAAAGGAGTCTCAGGATGTTACGTGCCACTTATACCGATGAAGATAAGAAATCTTTTCAGCATTTTCGCTACCATTATCCCGACGCACGGATTATGCGTCGTTTCGAAATTCTTTGGCTTCACGCTTGTGGCAAGTTTGCACCCGAGATAGCTGATATTGTTCAGCAACATGTTCATACCGTTCGCGACGTGATCAACATGTTTCGGCAAGGCGGAGTCGAACTTGTAACGACAATCGACTCAAATCATCCGAAAAGCGATCTCGAAGAGTATCGTGTTTCGATTATCGAAGAATTCACGAAACGCCCCCCGGCTTCCGCGAAAGAAGCGGCAGCTCGCATTGAGCA
>JAIRTV010000198.1 GCA_031254675.1 Planctomycetaceae bacterium
CATCTCCTAGAAGAATATGTCGATATTACCGCTGACGAGATGTTGATTGCCAGAATGAACGGACAACCCAAACGCGGACCCCTGCCAACCAAATCAGAAGCAGCACGAGAGTGGCTTATTAACTTTCTGAAAGATGGTCCCAAGCCCGCCGGCAGTGAAAAAAATCCCAAACCGGGAACAGTCTGTTATGAAGCGGAAAAAGCAGGGTTTGATTTTAATACAATGAATAATCGAATATCACGTGGTGTCGTTATAAAAAAGATAACGAAAAACGGTTCAATGTGGCATTTATCAACTTCGGCAGAAGTCACAACTTCGGCAAGTTTTTTGGAGAGTACAGAACAACTGGAAAAATCCCCTGAATCTGACGATATGGTTATCATCACAACGGTAGAGGAAGTGCAAGAAAAAGTAGATCAGATTATCAAATCCAAACAAGGACGGTTGGAACGAATCAACCAACAAAAAGAAGAAAATTTCAAAAAACTCAAGCGAGCCGAAGCAAAATAACACCGTCAATATCGGTTTGTCTTATCTAAATTCGCAATAAAATAGGTCTTGTCTAAGTTCCGATTATATGGTATTTTACGTTCAATTCTGCCGATTAAAAAGATTATCTGGGGTTCGGACAGCGGACTGTTAATCCGTAGGTCGAAGGTTCGAGTCCTTCTCGGGGAGCCTGCGAAGGGAGTAATTCTGACTGTTCCAGTATTTTACTCCGCTGCTAACGTCACAAAAATCCATCCTTCTCCAATAGGGAAAGGATGGATTTTTTATTGTCTGATTTGCAAATTGTCTATCTCAATAACTTCGCCAGTTTTCATTAGGCAATGTTAATGAAATATTGTTGCAGATTAATGCGATTTTTTGGGAATTGCATTAATATTTGTGGATTGTTGAGAGCCGGTTTGGAATCCAATTGCCAGCCGAAAACAGAGGCACATCGACAATCACCAACTCGACCCTGTTGACAGAATCTTTTGCTACAAATTGACAAGAGTTTCCAACATTGCGTTGATTATTGTCACGAGACGCGAATTGGCTTGGAACATTCGCTGATATGTCATCATCAGAATAGTTTCTTCGTCAATATTCACACCGCTTATGGAATCGCGTTGTGCTTGTAATGATTGCTGGTACAACGCATCAGACGAAGCAATTGATTTCATTGTTCCGCCGGCAAGAACCGTTTCGCTAATAATTTCATCGTAATACTCCACAATCGACGCTCCACCCAAGATTGAATTGGGTGTTACCGCCATGGCTGCCAACCGAACACCGTTGTCAACGTTTTGACCCACTCCACCATCGCTTGCCGCAAACTTACTCGAATCATTCAATACCGTCTGGTTCATCCCAATTGTCGCGGCATCGGTTCCCGTGAAAAAAGTGTTAATCCCAAGAGCCGCCAAAATTCCGCTCGTGTCATTCGCAAAAGCAAACTCCGTATCGGAATCATCCGCTTTGATTTCCAGTTGACCATGCAAATTCACGGTTGCACTAATATCGGCAATCCCGTCAATCGCCAACGCAATATCATTAAGACTCGTGCCGCGTGTCTCTGGAACCGGTTTCAATGAAAACGGATCAACCGTTGGCGATTCATTCACTTCGATTCTGATTTCGTAAGGTTTGTTGTTGACCAGAATCGTAAACACTCCGTTTTCCACCGGAAAATCAAGACCAGACAAACTGAGTGGTTGTTCTGGTTGATCAATACCGGTCAACGATGTTACGGCGTGATATCCGGTCAATCCTTGCCCTGAAGAATAAATCGTGTTAAATTCTTGAATGAGGTTTTGCGTGAAGTAATTGAGCTTTTCGGTGTAACCGCCAAGTATTTCCGAATGCGCTTGATAGAGTCCATAGACAGAACCACTGCGAACATCCAACGGCGTCATTGTCTCACGAATACAAAGTTCCGCCATAGCAACATCGCTTGTTTTCTCTTTCCGTGCTCCAACATAAACTTCGTTTCGCACGCCGTCCATCAGAAGAATATCCGAACCACAATAAATTGAAACACTACCGGTTTTGGCATTTTCTATTGTTTTGATGTTGATCAACTTTGAAAGATCTGCCAATGCACTAAGGCGTTCATCTCTCAATCCGAGTGCTTCGCGACCTTCTTTCGTTTCCAGCAACGAAATATTCCGGTTCAATTCGTCAATTTTCTTGACAAGCCGGTTGATTTCGTTTGCGGAAGCGTTAATTGATGTATTGATATCTTGTTGCATTTCGACAACCGTTTTCGCAATACGGTTGATATCATTTGTTAGTTTAAGACCTTGTTCGGTGGTCATTTGCCGATAGCTAACATTTTCAGGATGGTTGAGGACATTGTCGATTGAGTTAAAAAATTCGCTGAGTGACGAACTGAGATCGTGTTCGGTGGTTTCGTTGAGTAGGGCTTCGAGTTCGGTGTAAAATTTTTCTTGGGTTGTGGACGACCAATGGTCACTGTTAGAGGAACGCCACCGTTCTTCGAGGAACTTGTCAATAACCTGCACCACGCCACCAACTTGAACTCCGGTACCAATAACAATACCGTTGCCCAATTTTCGACTTGTTCCTGTTTCCAAGAGGAGGTTTTCCCGAACGTAACCTGGAGTTTCGGCATTTGTTAAATTTTGCCCTGCCACTTGCAAACCAAGTTGGCTGGCATTCATTGCCGCTGAAGCAAGATGAAGCGAATCAAACAAAAGCATAAAATTAGGGAATAATGAAAAAAATCAAAATACTGGAAATCAAAAAATCGAAAATAGAAATCAAATTCGGAATCAATACATTCCGTTAATGAGATTGTATCGGTATATTCAGAAAAATCTCTACAACCCAATCATTCAAAACAGTTCGTTTTGCGTCAACTCCCTATTTTCCGGCAAACAATTCGACTCCAAACCGCTCCGCAACACAAATTGCCGTCCGAACACAACTCTTTGCCATATTTCAGCAAAACATTGCCCACAAAGTATGATTGTCAACACGGATTAACATGGATTAAATTGCCGAAATTTGGTAAACTTATGAATCAATTTTCCAATTTTTACCCTTTTACAATTCAATTCGTCAATCATTTCACGTTGCGAACACCACAACAAACATGTCAACCATTCCCGACAAAAAATCAAAAAAATCTTCGCGTAAACCCAATTTTTCTTCCTCGATTGATCTTTCGGCGTTGGAGAAAGTTCCGCCGCATCATTTGGATGCCGAACGCGGTTTGGTTGGTTCATTGCTTCTTGATCCGTTGTTGTGTGATTTGGTTGTTCCTTTGGTTCAGGCGGACGACTTTTATTCCGATGCCAACCGCCGCATTTTCAAACACTTAATCGAAATGCGGAACGATGGAAGCGGAATTGATTTGCTATTGTTGGTGAATCGGCTTCAAACTTCGGAAGAGTTGGAAGCGGTTGGCGGTGAAGCGTATCTCGGCGAACTCATGAATTCGGTTCACGTAACTGTTCACGCCGAATATTACGCCAAAATCGTTCGCGAAAAAGGAACGCTTCGGCGTTTGATTCATCTCAGCTCCGGTTTAATTCAAGATGCGTTCGCGCCGGACACGTCCACCAAAGACCTGTTAAACAAAGCCGCTTCGCAAATGTTTGAACTTTGCGAAGCACAAACAACCAATCAGGTGTTCGACATCAAATCGGTTATGATTGATGCGGGAACTTATCTTGACCGGAAAATGCTCGGCGAAACCGATACTATTAAAACCGGTTTCCTTGATCTTGACACCATGACCGACGGAATGCACGCTAATGAATTAATCATTCTCGCCGCAAGACCCAGCGTTGGCAAAACGGCATTCGCGACAAATATTGCCGAACATGTTGCCGTCAATTTAAAGCAAACCGTTTTGTTGGTAAGCCTCGAAATGTCCCGACAAGAATTAGCTTTACGGTTGATTTGTTCCAGAGGGAAAATCGACAGCAACAAAATCCGAAAAGGTTTTCTCTCAGAACAAGAAAAATCCCGCTTCATGGAAACCGCCAACGATTTATCACAGGCGACCATGTTTATTGACGACACGCCTAGTCGTACTGTTTCGGAGATTGCGGCGGTGGCACGTCGGATAAGACGTCAAAACGATTTGCGGTTGTTGGTGATTGACTATCTTGGGTTGATCGAACCGGAAAACTCCAACGATCCACGTCAAGAACAAGTTGCCAAGATTGCGCGTCGTCTTAAAGGGTTGGCGCGGGAGTTGCGGATTCCGGTGCTGTGCCTTGCACAACTTAATCGACAAGCTGACCTTACCAAAGACGCCAAACCGCGTTTAGCTCATCTCCGCGAATCCGGCGCCATCGAACAAGACGCTGATGTCGTATTATTTGTTCACCGTCCCGACAAAGAAATGAAACCTGGCGAAAAAGGTTACGATGAAGTTGCTGGAATTGCGGAAATTATTGTGGCAAAACAGCGTAACGGTCCCATCGGTGAAATCAAACTAAATTGGGTTGGAGAGCACACCCGATTCCAAAATCTTTCCGATAAAACAATCGAAGATTACTCAGACTTCGCTGAACACAATGAACCGTTTTTTTCCGATCCGTACTCTGGTGGTGTGAATTTTCCAACCGTTCCCGAGTACATCAATACCGGCGAACCCAGCGATTTCTGATCGAGTTGGGCAAATTGTCGTTCTACAATCGGTAAATGTAGTTCTACAATCGGCAATTGTAGTTCTACAATTGCCGCTTTTTGGTACTTACCAATTCCTGTTTGTTTAACGATTCTTATTCTCAAGGAATCAATTAAACACAGAAAACAAGGAAGACACGGAAATTTTTTATTGTTTTTCCGTGTCTTCTGTGTTTTCTGTGTTCAAATAAAATCATCATTAAAGTGAAATACCTTGTGTTGGAGAGAAGTTAAAGAAAAGGTCTATCACATAGTATATCGTCAAGACAACACCAAACAATTCCTAACCGAACAATGAACCGAACCATGAACCGAATAATTCCTATTGCGGAAAAATGAAAATTTTTGCATAATTCGTTGGTTTTGTTTTTGGTGAAGTGGAGTGATGGTTGACGTGGTTGTGATGACTGCGGGTTGGTTTATTTTATTTATTTTTTGGGATTGAGACAGTTATGACGATTCTGGATCGGTATCTTTTGAAGAGTTTTTTTTTCAATCTTCTATTTTGGTTTATTTGTATTATTGGTATTTTTATTGTTTTTGATCTTTTTACGCATTTGGATGGTTTGGTTCAGAAGGGCAGGGAGCAAAACAATATTCTTCGTTTGATTGGGACGTATTATTTTTTCCAATCGATTCCGATTGGGTTGATGTTGAGTTCGATTCTTGGTCTTGTTTCGTCGATGATTACGATTGCCATGATGATTCGCAACAATGAATTGGTTCCGATTCAGGCGGCGGGGATTTCGATGCTTCGGGTGATTCGTCCGTTGGTCTTGGCGGTGATTTTTGTGGCGGTGGTGTCAACGATTTTTCGTGAAATGGTGTTGCCGCATTTTCTTGACGAACTGGCAATGGAAGCGGAGGATATTGCGAGGGATCGTGGGATTCGGTTGAATGCAATTATTGACAATGAAACGGGTATTAGTATTTTGGGCGATCAAATTTATCGCAAAGAGTTACGAATTAGTAATCCGGTTTTTGTGGTTCCTAAAACGATTGCGAAACAGTTGACTCGTCTCAAGGCGGCGAATGCGTTTTACCGTCCAGCCCAAAACGAACGACCTGCGGGTTTCCTTCTTGTTGGTTTTGCGGAAGTTCCGGTGATTCTGGCGGGTTCTTCGTTGATGTTCCAGGACAAGGCAATTGTAATGACGCATCAAGATTTTCCGGATTGGATTGAGTCGGACAGTTGTTTTGTGGTGAGCAAGGTTCCGTTTAACTATCTTGCGTCGAACGACACTTGGCGGCAATTCGCTTCAACGTGGGAACTTTTCAACGCCGCCCGCAACAACAGTTTGGATGTTGGCAATCGGGTTCATGCGTTGATTCACAGTCGTATTTTGCAACCGTTTCTTGATGTGATTCTCCTTTTCCTTGGTTTGCCGGTGATTCTCATGGGGGGTGACCGGAATGTGTTCAAGGCGATGGGGATTAGTGGGTTGGTGATTCTTTCTTTCCTTGTGATTCAGAAATCGTGCCAATATCTTGGTGCGAATGGCAACATGCCGGTTCTTGGGGCGTGGTTACCGCTTATGATTTTTGTCCCGCTCGCGGTTCACCAAATCCTAACCCTAAAAACAAAATAACCAACTACCGCAACGTCTTTTCAACAGAAAAAAAAACAAAAACGGGAATGCCCCATTGAATAATTGGAACACTCCCATTCGCAATAACAAATTGGAACGCATGAAGATCATGGTAATTCGACGGAATCGCCGTCAATTGGACAAGCCAACTTAGCAGGAATTAATGGGTTCGTCGTAATATTGCAAGGACGCACCGAACCATCGCCAATCAAAAAATGCGCAACTCCCGCATGAGAACTCCCAATCATTTCGTTGCCTTCGCGATTATTAACGGGATCAGTATTTGCCGTTTCGGGGCGGTTTGGGTCATTCCTTCCGCGTGCAAATAAATTGGCTTGGGAACTAACTGGTCGCGCCGAATTTGCCCCAATTGCACTATTATAAGTCAATTGGAACCCGCCGTTCCAATAATTGGCGGGAGTAGAGTTTTTGCCGTAAGCCCATTCGGGAATGTGTTTTTCGACGAAAATAATCTGATTTGTCGAACCATCATTCCAAAGGCTCATGGTTGCTTCCAACTTCCAATCCGTAATTGCTTGGCAAGCGGTTCCACTTCCCGTACCGACATTAACAGTTGTTCCGTCATTAGCCGCAACTGTTGTTGAATGAAAGCTTAAACTCGGAAGAACAAACGCTCCAACAAATGATTTGTTGTTACGCTGCGCTACATTGGTTTCGTCTTTAACGCAATAAAATCTCCACCAATCCCGTGTGTACCATGCACTGCCACCGTTATTATTTTTGGCAATTACCGCAACATAGTCCGACAAAGGACCGCAAGCGGCAACACCACCAAGTTTGACATTTGTGGAGCCGTTCGATGAAGGGCAGCGATAAACGCTGATACCTGCCATCGCATTCATTAAATCGTCCGGTAAAGCGGCGTTACATTTTCGGACATTGGGATCGGGTGGAGTTACAGTGTCCCTTGCTCTGACGTACAAATTATATTGTAACGCCATGTCATGAGCCGGCATCGCTTCAAGAAACGGGAAAAGGAACAACTGAATTGTTGGGCGGTCTGCAAAGAGACAGCTCGGCGGCAATGCAGTATTGGTATCGTGAAAATTGTGTACAGCGATCCCAATTTGTTTGAGGTGGTTGGTACACATCGCACGTCTTGCGGCTTCTCTGGCAGCTTGAACGGCGGGTAACAGTAATGCAATTAACACTCCGATAATTGCA